>CANBUY010000036.1 GCA_947372745.1 Comamonadaceae bacterium
ACAAAGACATCGCCCCCCACCGCCATAGCCCCAGCCTGCAAAACCAACTGTGCAGCTTCAGGTATGGTCATGAAATAACGGGTCACCTCAGCATGGGTGACCGTCAAGGAAACACCTTCGGCTAATTGCCTGCGAAACAAAGGCACTACGCTGCCGCTTGAGTCCAACACATTACCAAAGCGGACCATCGTAAAACAGGTGCTGCTGGCTTCAGCTGCCAGCGCTTGCAACACCAACTCGGCCATCCGTTTGGTCGCGCCCATTACGTTAGTGGGCCTCACTGCCTTATCGGTAGAGACCAATACAAAACGACTAACCCCCCCGTGCATGGCCGCAAGCGCCATATTCAAGGTCCCAAAAACATTATTGGCAAACCCCTCGCCAGCGTTGTCCTCAACCATTGGCACATGCTTGTAGGCAGCTGCGTGGTAGACGGTTGCGGGTTTGTACAAGCGCACAACTGAATCCAGCCGGGTCCGATTGGAAACGCTACCCAGTAAAGGGACTAGTTCAACCGACAGCCCATGCGCCGAACAAATACCTTGCAAGGCCTGGTGAATACTGTAAAGCCCGAACTCGTTATGGTCCAGAAGCAATAGCTGTCGGGGCTGCTGCAAGACAATTTGGCGCGTTAATTCACCACCAATGCTTCCACCTGCACCCGTCACCATCACGACCTTACCGAACAAATCTTTTGACAGCAAGGCCATGTCAGGCGGCACAGGGTCTCGGCCCAGCAAATCCTCGACATCAAGCTCCCGAAAATCCTGAACGGTGACACGACCATTCGCCAAATCATTCAAACCCGGCAGGGTGCGAATATGTACAGGCAAGTCGCTCATACTTTTAATAATGTTGTTTCTTCTCTCTCTGGAGGCGCTGGGGAGAGCCAAAAGAATATCCGTGATGCCATGGCGTGCCACCACATCAGAAACTTCTTCGGGTGAAAAAACAGGCTTACCGTTAATGCTTCGTCCGACTTTAAACGCATCATCGTCAATAAAACCAATGAGGTTATATTGCTCCGAAAACCCCAGCGCAGTGGCCGTTTGAACGCCTGCCGTCCCGGCGCCAAATATTAAAAACCGATTTAACTGGTTGGTTGCTAATGAACTTAAGCCTGCAAGCCAGAACCTTGCAATCGCTCGACTCGCACCCACCAAAAAAAGGAAGACCAACGGCTGAATAACAGCAATGCTTCTGGGTACACCCGGCCAAGCGCGCCACAGCACAATAGCTAACAGCAAGACCGTGTAAAAAAGAACTGCCTTAGTCGTCGCAAACAAGGCTGTTGACCCAGAGTATCTGAAAATTGCGCGGTAAAGACCAAATTTAACGAAGATTGGAACTGCCAACAAAGGCGCTAGACCATATACAAGCCACTGATCGCCAGTTGGCCAATGAGGCTGATCTAACCTGAGGGTAAATGCAATCCAAGTGGCAACAAGGGCCAACACCACATCGAGCACCACCACCACACTGCCTTTTGCAGCGCGAGGCCACTCCAAAACTTTACTATGCATCTCCATCCCTCATTTCAAACCATCCATTTAAATGGATTTATTACTTGAAACTCTATAAATGATCAAGCAAAGCGAAGGGACCTTAACAAACCCCTTCAACCCACAAAACCGAGCCTTTGCGCGCCCGATCAAGAAACCATTAATTACGCTGTAATAGCAAACTCTTCTTTAGAACGCCCCTGAGCCACCAAGGCCGAGAGCCAGCGAGGCGTCAAACCGCGTCCACTCCACGTTTCACCATTTGGGCCTTTGAATTTGGCTGCAGCAGATTTGGATCCAACTGGTGCAGCCTTGCGAACACGACCCTTAACAACATCCAGGTCTTTTAATGTGATGCCATAAGCGGCCATTTTGGCCAAAATGTCCTGCACCGTTTTATCAAATTCTTGCGCCCTGATTTCGCTGGCTTGTTTTTGAAGTTTTTCAATTTGATTTTGAATTTCGATTAAATCATTCATATGTATTACCTTGTTATTTAAATTTAAAGTTAAGCGTGCTGTCTTTTAATAGTTTTACGCAAATGGATTATGTCTTATAAATCCATGTCTTTTATATTAATTTCGATGCTAATGTACTTATTTCCAATAAATCCTCTCCCACCTCACATGCATCTCCAAAAATTTCATTGACGATAAAATCAAAGCTATTGGATTTGCATATCCCCTCACATATAACCGGCTCAACTAATGAAAACCTACGACCTTTATGCCATTGGCAACGCTTTGGTAGATTCTGAATACGAAGTCACAGACCTGCAATTACAAACCATGGGGGTGGACAAAAGACACATGACTCTGATCGATTCAGCGCGTCGCTCTGAATTACTGTCACACCTCAATGGCGCCACCGCACGACGAACGGGTGGGGGGTCGGCCGGCAACACGGCGGTTGCGCTATCTCAATTAGGTGGACGCGCCTTTTACTCCTGCCGGGTCGCAGACGATGAGTTGGGGGCGTTCTATGCCCAAGACCTTGTCGCCAATGGCATCACCACCAACCTGAGCCACGCCCCGTTGACGACTGGCCAAACCGGCAGTTGCATGGTCATGGTGACGCCGGATGCCGAACGCAGCATGAGCACATTCCTCGGCGCAACGGCGGACCTGGACCACACCGCATTGAATGAAGAAGCCATCGCCAGCTCACATATTTACTACATGGAGGGCTACCTCGCGGCTTCTCCGAGTGGCCTGCACGCTGCACTCCAAGGCCGACAAATTGCAAAGGATGCTGGCGTGGCGCTGGCCACCACCTTGAGCGATATGAGCATGATCAACTTTTGCCGAGCCGGACTCGATGCCATCATCGGCGACGGGGTGGATTACCTGTTTTGCAATGAAGAAGAAGCCCAGGTTTGGTGCGGCACGCAAGATATTGCGCTCATTTGCCAGCAGCTTGGGCAATTGGCCCAAACAGTGTGCCTGACCCGTGGCCCCCTCGGCTGTCTGGTCCTTGAAGGCAACCAAAAAATTACTGCGCCGGCGCTAAGTGTTAAGGCTCTGGACACCAACGGCGCTGGTGACATGTTTGCAGGTGCCTTTTTGTACGCCGTAACGCAAGGCCATAGCCACGCGCAAGCGGCCTGGCTCGCCAACCAAGCGGCAGGTCAAGTCGTGGGCCAATATGGCAACCGACTCACACCGGCTGACATGGGGAGCATCAAAAACCGATTTGGAAGCTACCTACAAGCTTGAAGCAGGCAGGCAACTGGCTTCACTTCGAGGCCGACTTGAAGCCCAAAGCAGCACGCACCCTCGCCTGCTTCACAGCAACCACCGGGTCATTTTGAGTGTTGACCCAAGCCTTGCGTACAAATACCCACATAAGCAATGAAAAGCCGCTAGCCAAAACGGACAGGATAGCGATCAGGCTCTTCTTTGGGGCAACCGCCTCCGTGGGTAAAGTGGGCGGTTGAATCACCGCATCACGCGATAAACCCATCAAGGCCCTGGGAATACTCATCACTTCGCCCTGGTAGCGCGCCTGCAACTCCCCCAGAGCAACGACACTCGTGCCGGCTTCCGCCAAAGTTATGGGCTTATTTAGCAACCCGGGGCCATCCGAGGTGATGCGCTCAATCAACTTTCGTACCGACTCCAGCGACGACTTCGCATAACCGAGCCGCTTTTCAAGATCAGCACGGTCCAACTCACCTGGCGCGGTACTTTTTAGGTAGGCGTCAATAATCAAGTTGGCATTTTTTTGAGCTTCGATTGGTGTTTTGGCCGTCACATCAAGGCGCAAAAGAGCATCTTTACCCATGACAGCTTTGATCTGCCCTGCCAATTTGGCTCTTGCTGCTTCAATGGAGATTCCATCTGCAAAATTGAGTATTTTGATCACAGGGTCAAGCACCAAGGGAGACGTCATCATGGGGGCTGCCTGTGCAGGTGCAGAGGCCAAAATAGCCTGACTGGTAAAACTTTGCGGCAAGGCAAACCCCGCAAGCAGAGCAAGTACGCCGACAACCAACGGCCCAAGCACTAAAAGCTTAAGATTTTCAGCAACCACAAGCAATAAATCCAGGACGCTCACTCCAACCTGTTCATTATTTTCCATACTAACGTTTCGATTCAATAAAGTTAGGAGCTAGAACTTTATTGAATTGACCTAAGTCATGAGTTGATAACTCTCAATTCGCAAAGTACTTTCTACCCAAATACCTCAAACTGCCGATCACCAAAATAGTTTTCATCCCTCAAAAATGAATCCCCCGCATCATTTGCTGCAAAGCCACCGCCTCTGCCGACAAAGCGGGTTTGGCGGGTTCATCGACACCTTTAAGTCCCCGGGAGGCGCTGGTTTCAGGGAACAGGCGAAAACTGGTGTTCATGATGATTTGCGCCAGGCGCGGCGCGGCCGCATTCAATAGTTCACCCGCCACACCAAGACGCGTCGCCAACCGCACAGGTTTAAAAATACAGGCTTGCGCCACCAAGTCTGCCGCCTCTTCGGGCGATAAGGTTGGCACACTGTTGTAAAGCTGGGTGGGCACAATCATGGGCGTGCGCACCAGCGGCATACTGATGGTGGTGAACGAGATGCCCTGGTCGGCAAACTCACTGGCAGCGCAGCGCGTCCAGGCATCAAGCGCGGCTTTGGAGGCAACGTAAGCACTGAACCGAGGGGCGTTGGTCAGCACCCCAATCGAGCTGATGTTGACCACATGCCCGGATTTTTGGGCCGCCATGCCCGGCAACAAACCCAGAGTCACCCGCAGTGAACCAAAGTAATTGAGCTGCATGGTGCGTTCAAAATCATGAAATCGATCAAAGCTGGATTCAATCGCACGCCGAATCGAACGCCCCGCGTTGTTAATCAAAAAGTCTACTTGCCCGTGGTCTGTGATGACTTGCTTCACAAAGCGTTCGCAGTCCAGCGGGTCAGCCATATCGACCGTGTAGGGGATGAATCGGACGCCTTTGGCTTGGGCTTGCGCACAGGCAGCATCCAGTTTGTCGGCATGGCGTCCACAAATCAGGGTGATGGCACCGGACTCGGCAAACTTGTGGGCGCTCGCCAGCCCAATACCCGATGACCCCCCGGTCACCAGCACCACTTTGCCACCCACCGCACCACGCAAGGAGCGGTCAATGTGCAAATCCGGGTCCAGATGACGCTCCCAATAGTCCCACAGCCGCCAGGCGTAATCTTTGAGATTCGGGCATGCAATGCCCGTACCTTTAAGTGCCAACAAGGTTTCACGGCAATCAAAGCGAGTGGGGTAATTGACAAACTTGAGCAAGTCAGGCGGCAGACCCAGGTCTTTCAGCAATGCGTTGCGGGCCCGCTGCACAGGCGTCAGCGCCATCAAGCCTTGGGTGATGGCGCGGGGAATAAATCCGAACAAAGCGGCATTGATGAATAAATTCATCTTGGGGGCGTGCGCGGCCTGACTGATGATGTCGAGCACCTCCCCCACGCGGTAGCCGTGGGGGTCAACCAGGTGAAAGCATTTTTTATCAATCCCGTTTTGGTGGCTGATGGCATCCAGCGCGTCCACCACAAAATCCACCGGCACGAGGTTAAGTCGCCCGCCCTCCAGTCCAATCATGGGCATCCACGGGGGCAACCATTTGCGCAGGCGCTGAATTAGTTTGAAGACATAGTAGGGGCCGTCGATCTTGTCGGTCTCGCCTGTGAGGCTGCTCCCCACCACCATGGCCGGGCGGTAGACCGTCCACGGCTGGGTACAGGTTTCTCGCACCAATTTTTCACCTTCGTGCTTGGTTTTGAAGTACGGGTGCTCGACGTGCTCGGCCTCCTCAAACATATCTTCCCTGAAGACCCCTTCATACAAACCCGCTGCGGCTATGGAGGACACATGGTGGAAGTGTCCCGCCTTGATGTCGCTGGCAAATGCCAGCATGTTGCGGGTACCCTCGATATTGGCGGCTGTTTGACTGGCCTCATCGGCCATCAAATCGTAGACGGCCGCCAAATGAAAGACATGGTCTATGGTTCCTTGTAGTTGGTGAAGATCATCGCCAGACACCCCTAAGGTGGGCAGCGTGAGGTCACCCAAAACAGGGACCGCACGCTCGGCGCTAACGCCCCACCCTTGTTGCAAGTGCTCAACCTTGGCCTGGCTGGCTGGCCGGATCAAGAAATAAACCACCGCCCCGGGCCGCTCCAGCAACTTCTTGACCAAGCGCTTGCCAATAAATCCGGTCGCGCCGGTCACCAAGTAATGCATATCACCCTCCTGCCTGGAAATTAGGAGGCCGCCTCTACACGGCCACGTTTTCTGGCCCTAAAGTAAACGCCGTGAGGTGCATTCCCTTTGTGAAGGCGCAAGCGGATGCACTTATTTATTAACTTTAATGGAGTCCCTAATGGTTACAAAAATGAAAAAAGCAAGCACTGCAAAAAAACCCGATATCCCCTTGTCTAGTTCGGTCAAGGACTCGGCTCAATTGATTTGGCAAGCGGGCTTGGGCGCGTTCAACAAAGCCCAGGCAGAGGGCACTAAAGCATTTGAGGCGTTGGTGAAAGAGGGCGTGAGTTTTCAGCGTAAAACACAATCGGCTGCAGAAGAAAAACTGACCGAGGCCAGCAGCAAAATCTCCGACATGGCCAGTGGTATTTCATCCAAAGCCACGGGGCAGTGGGACAAGCTGGAAACCATTTTTGAAGACCGCGTGGCCAAGGCCCTGAACAAGCTTGGCGTGCCCTCGGGCAAAGACATCGATGCCCTGATTCACCGCATTGATGAGTTGAACAAGAGCGTTCAAAAGTTGTCCGCCAAATCAGGACCGTCCTCTGTTGCCGCCAAAAAACCCATCAAACCAGCCGCCAAGCTCGCCACAAAAAGTGCCGTCAAACCCGCTGCACCGCGCAAGCGTGCCAAGGCGAAATCTGTAGAGACCCCCACTTGACCGCACATGGTTCTAAGGGGCGCACGCCCAGAATTGCACTGGCCTTGTCGGGCGGTGGGCCCTTGGGTGCGATCTACGAGGTGGGGGCGCTGTGTGCATTGCAGGAGTCGCTTAACGGGATTGACTTCACCCGTTTGCAGCACTACGTAGGCGTCTCCGCTGGAGGATTTATTGCCGCAGGGCTGGCCAATGGCATGACCCCGCGAGAACTTTGTGCAGCCTTCATTGACAACCACGACGAGACCGCTGAGACGATTGACCCCTCATGGTTGCTGACCCCCGCTTACGATGAATTTGTGCGACGCGGCTTGATGCTGCCTGGGCTCTTTTTTTCTGCACTGTGGCATCTCGCTACAGGCCGCAAGTCCCTGACCCGCGCCATCGAACTTTTGGGCCCAGCCGTACCCACCGGTGTTTTCTCCAACAACCAGATCCATGAAGAGCTATCGCGCCTGTTTTCACACGAAGGAAGAACCAACGACTTCAGGAAACTTAAAACCCAGCTGACGCTGGTCGCCACCAACCTGGACACTGGCGAAGCCGTGCCCTTTGGGCGGCCAGGTTTGGATGACGTGCCCATCTCCAAAGCCGTTCAAGCCAGCGCTGCTTTGCCAGGTATGTTTCCGCCCGTGCTGATCGGGGACAACCATTACGTAGACGGCGCCCTTAAAAAAACCATGCACGCCTCGGTGGCCTTGGACGAAGGCGTTGATCTGATGCTGTGCCTGAACCCTTTGGTGCCGTTTGACGCCACGGCACCAAAAATGGGCCGAGTCATGCGCGGTGGCTTGTCGACGGAACAATTCGGTATTCCCAACATCGTGGATGGCGGGCTACCCGCCGTGCTGAGCCAGACCTTTCGCTCCATGATTCACTCGCGCATGGTGCTGGGCATGAAGCAATACGAGACCACCTACCCCAACACCGACATCATCCTGATTGAGCCTGACCACCGCGATCCCGAGCTGTATTTGGCCAACACTTTCAGCTACTCACAACGCCGTTATCTGGCCGAGCATGCCTACCAGCAAACACGGCAAATGCTGCGCTCCCGCAAAACGGGCCTGTCTTCCATTTTGTGGCGGCATGGCATTACCCTGCACCATGAAGCGCTTGACGATCCGAAACGACACCTGACACAACTTGCGCCCCCTCGAACACAAGTGGGCCAAGCTATCGCCAAACTGCAGGAAATCATGGATGATCTGGGGCATGTGGTCAGATCAGAGGCCCACAAAAGGAAATAACCATGGTTAAAAAAGCGCCCCGCCGCACGGCAGAGCGGATTCTTGAAGTCACGCTGGCGCTTTTTAACCGCTTTGGTGAGCCCAATGTCTCCACCACCCTGATCTCGGCTGAACTAAACATCAGCCCGGGCAACCTCTACTACCATTACCCCGCCAAAGACGAGCTCATCAACTCGCTGTTTGACCGCTTTGAGCGCGCCTTGAACGAGTTGCTCAATGCAGGCGACAGCGTGCGCGATGTGGAAGACGCCTGGTTTTTCATGCACTCCCTGTTTGAGCTGATATGGGAATATCGGTTTTTGTACCGCGACCTGAACGATTTGCTCAGCAAAAACCGGCGCCTGGAAACTCATTTCCAGTCCGTCCTGAAAAACAAGACACGCGCTGTCAAATCCCTGCTGGACAGCATGAGCCGTGCCGGCTCCCTCCAAATTGACTCTCGCGAGGTGGACGCCACCGCCACCAGCATGGTGGTGGTCTTGACCTATTGGCTGAGTTTTGAGTACGTACGCGATCCGCGCCACGCACTGGAAGCTGAAAATGCTCAAATGGCCCTGATGCGCGGCGCGCAACATGTGCTGAACCTGTTGACCCCCTATCTGGAACAAGGTCAACGCAAGCACTTAATTGAATTGGTGGGCGCCTACAATCACCTTGAGAAATAAAAAACCGGCTACCGGCTACCGAACTCAGGAGATAGAAATGACGACTTGGACTGCGTTCCCTTTTGCGGGTGACTATTTTTTTGATGCCGAGAGCGTCAAAAAGAACTGGGCACGGCTTCATGCCGGAGATGCCGAGCCTCTGCCCCAAGATAACGATGTGTTGCAAGCATGGGCGCTGTTCCACAACGGCGAGTTCCAAAAGGCCATGGAGATGGGCCTCAAAATCGGCGGCGCCGGTCTGACCGTGGCCAATAAATCGGCCTGCATTTACGCCAACTACCTTGAAAAACAGGAAAAAACCCGTCTCGACCTGTACCAGGATGTGGTTCAGCGGGCTCAGGCCCAGGCCCAGGAAGACCCTCATAATGTGAACGCGATTTATTGGCAAGCCTATGCCCTGGGGCGCTACAGCCAGGGCATTAGTGTGGCCAAGGCCTTGGCCCAGGGCTTGGGTACCAAAGTCAAAGACAAGCTCGAGAACGTGATCAAACTAGAACCCAAGCACGCCGATGCCCACATTGCGCTGGGTGCTTTTCATGCCGAGGTGATTGACAAAGTGGGCTCGCTCATTGGCGGTATGACCTACGGCGCCAAGAAAGACACCGGACTGGCCTTGTTTCAGGAAGCCTTGAAGCTGAACTTCCAATCGGCCATTGGCATGATCGAATACGCCAACGCCATGCTCATGCTGGAGGGCGAAAAGATGATGGCCAACGCCACCCAGCTCTACCAACAAGCCGCCGCCGCCCAACCCATCGACGCCTCAGAGCGCCTGGATGTGGAAATGGCCAAGATTGAACTCGAAGACTAATCCGTCAATCCTCCCAAGGCAGCATCAGGGTTAACAGCGAAAGTTTGGCAAACTCGTTGGTGAATTTGTCGACGATTTTTTGAGGATCAGGGCACAAACCAGCGTCACTGATGATGCCAAACTGAACACCGCCGCCATAACTCAACACCGACACCCCCAAGCCAACAGTGCCGGACTGAGGCACCCAAACCAAATCATGCTCCAGGCTTGCACCCAAGAATTTAAGCTTTTTGCGTGGCCCCGGCACATTGGTCAGCACGGCGGTGGTTTTTTTAGAAAAAAGTTCAAGCAAAGCGTCTTGCCCGGGTTTGACCAAAAGACCTGCAGCGGCCAGCAAGCCCAGTGTGAACAAAGGCTGAAAGCTGCCTTTCATCGCCGACATACGCCGTCGCACCTCATAAACACGTTCTATCGGGTTTTCAATGCCCAGTGGCAAAAGCAGCGGGGCCAGACCAAAGCGGTTGCCCATCTTGCCCACATCGGCAGCCGTGCGTAAATTCACAGGCACCATGGCCCGAAATTCCTGGTCTGCGGTTTCGTCACCGCAGGCCCGTAAATAAGCGCCAAATGCACCCGCCACGCAACTCATGAGCAAGTCGTTGATGGAACAATTCAAGGTATGGGCTACAGCCTTGACCTCCTCAAAGGGCAAGGGCTCGCACCAAGCCACCCGCTTGCGCAAGCCGGGCGTGCCCTTCAAGCGCGTGGGCGAGTCATCGGGCATGAACGCCAGAGCAGAGGCATCCTGCACCGCCTGAAAGCCCTGTTTGGCCAGGTCCGAAGAGCCGCTCAAGCCTTTTTCAAGCAAAGCCTCCACCCCCTTTTTAGGCTCAGACCACAAGCCCGAAAGCAAATCGCCCACCTGCTTGAGTGCGGCATCATGGCTCGCATCGGCTACCGTGGGCTTGGGAACCACACCTCCGTCCACCATCGACTGCGTGACCCCAATCAAGGCGATGCCGTCTGCAATGCAATGGTGAATGCGCGCCAACAAGGCGGATCCCCCTTGGTAATGTTCAATCAGATGAAACTGCCACAAGGGGTGCGTAATATCCAGCGGTTCCACAGCCAACTCAGCCAGCCGGTTTTGCAAAGCCTGCTGCTCATGGCTTTTTGCCGACCTTGGGAGCTGCTCAAGCACCACATGGCGCTCGATCCTGAAGTCCTCATCGGACACCCAACGGGCCCCCAGGGCATCGACCTCGACCCGCTGCCCAAACCGTGGATATTGCAGCAAGCGCTCCTCCAGTCGATCAGCAACCGCCTGATAACTCACGCCGGGTTTGATGATCCACACCCCCAAAATCATCATCAGGTTGGCGGGCGAATCCATCCGCAGCCAAGCCCGGTCCACCGGGCTCATGCGCTCGGGGGCAAAGACTTTTCGACGGGATTTCAGGGCAGTTTTGAGGCTAAGCATGCAGACTCCAGGCGTCACGGACTCATCAGGTCGTGACAGTTTTTGAATACTGTCTTGCGAATAAGCCACGATTTTTAAACTCTCGGCCCTTTAAGATAGTGATCAATCACATGGTGTGAGTGAAATCGTCTTAACTACAGGAAAAAACAATGTCCGATTTAAAAGTGCAATTTGAAGCCGCCGTAGCTGACTCGAAAAACCTGACCGAGCGCCCCGACAACGCGACCTTGCTCAAGCTTTACGCCCTCTACAAGCAAGGCAGCCAAGGCGACAACACCGACCCCAAACCCGGGTTCAGCGACATGATCGGGCGCGCCAAGTGGGAAGCCTGGAACGCCATCAAGGGCCAATCCAGTGAAGAATCCATGCAAGCCTATATTGACCAGATTGAATCACTCAGCTAAAGAGAATGCTGGGCTTAAGCGTCCAGCAGATCGTCAAGGTTTTTGACAATCTCGCTCTCAATGCGGTTCTTGAAAGCGCTCAATAAAAACCCAAGTTGGGCATTCAACTCAAACAAATCTTGGCTCACCGTGAGGGCGCCCTTCACGCCCGCACGGCTGAACGACACCTCGTCAACCTCAAGCCCTTCCTGGTAAGTACAGGCCATGCCAAATTCTGACTCCGCCTCCTGAGCCCATTGAAGTGCAATTTTCCGGGCCTCAGAAAACCCAAGTGCATGGGGTCGCAAAATACGTATTTCAGCCACTAAATTACTCCGTCACAGGTCGTTTAAGCACGCTTGAGCGCGCCAGCGCGGGTAACTGCGCCAAGCCTTTGACCGCATCATAAAACCGGGACCAGTCCTGGCCATTGCGATCAAACAAGGCTTCAAAACCCGGCACCCACTCGTCGTAGGCAGCCTGAATGGCAAAGGAGGCGTTGTTGGCGCCCGCTACCCAGGCGTCATAACCCGCATAGCCACCCCAACTTTTTTTGAGCGCGGCGTAGTCATTTTTAAACGACGCCAAAGCTATTTTTTTCATAGCTGCTCTAGCACGACTGTCATGATCAAGAGGGCTATTTTCTTTATAAATGGCTTCCAATTGTTGCCTAGTTGCAAGACACAAAGCCCGAAACTCGCGGCGACGAGACGCCCGCAAGTCGTCGTCATTTTTCGCCTTCTGTGAGCCGTGGGCGGCCAGCCAGCGCGCGCCCCCCAGGCGCTCAACCGCCGTGGCAAAAGACTCGTTGAACAGCGTGTCGTCTTTGACATACAGCACTTGGTGCGCCATTTCATGAAAAATCATGCGCGCCAACTCGCCCTCGGGGTAGCCCACAAAGGTGTTGAGCAGCGGGTCACCGCCCGCCCAGTTCAGCCAGCCCAGCGTGGAGTAAGCGGGCACGCCGTAAACACTCACCTCCAGCCCTTCGGCTTTGAGAGTTTCGGCAAACGCCCTCGCCTCAGACTCGTTGAAGTAACCCCGGTAGCCGACGCAACCCATCGCCGGAAAACACCAGGTTTTGAGGGTGAGCGAAAACTCGGGCGTGGCCACCACATTCCACACCACAGCGGGGCGCTTCAAGTCGGCGTAGCGCTGGTAACTGGCGGTATCCGGCAGTTTGAGTTCTGTCACGGCAAACTGCCGGATGCGCTGGGCCAACTCTAGGCGCTGCTTCAAAGCCGCAGGTGTGGTGTCGTCCTGCAGCCACTGGTTCAGTGGCTTGGCTGCCTGCATCATCTGCCAGTGGCCGGTGACGGATTGCATTAAGTAGCGCGTGTCTGCACAGCCTGACAGCAGGGCAACGAAGACCAGGGGGACCACGACAAAAAGGGAATGAAACAGTTTCACAGGCGGAAGTTTAGGGCACTTCAGGCCACGTCATGCCCTCTTTAAACAGGCCAAGGCCACGGACTTTTAGTCCGGCAGCACCGCCGTCACCTCAATTTCCACTTTGGCACGCGCCTCCATCAAGCCGGCAACCTGCACGCAACTCATGGCGGGGTAGTTTTTGCCAATGACCTCGCGGTAAACGGCGCCCAGTTCTTTCAGGCGGGCGTTGTACTCCTCGCGGTCCAGGATGTACCAAGTCATGCGCACCATGTGCTGCGGGCCGGCACCGGCCTCGGCCAGCACGGCGACGATATTTTTAAGGGTTTGGGCAGTTTGGGCAATGAAGTCGTCCGACTCAAACACTTGCTGCGCGTTCCAGCCAATCTGGCCGCCGACAAAAATGTGCGTGCCACGGGCGGCGATGCCGTTGGCGTAGCCTTTGGCGGGCGCCCAGCCGGGGGGGTGAAGTGTTTTCATGGTGTTTTTAGCTTGAAGCGTTGGAGTTTGCCGGTTTCGGTGCGGGGCAGGCGCGCCAAAAACTCGATTTCTCGGGGGTATTTGAAGGGCGCAATGCTGGCTTTGACAAAGTCTTGCAGCGTTTTAACCATCACCGCATCACCTTCAAAGCCGGGTTTCAGCACGCAAAAGGCCTTCACAATCATGCCCCGCGCCTCGTCGGGCAGGCCGACCACACCGCACTCGGCCACAGCCGGGTGCTTGAGCAAGGCGTCCTCTACCTCGGGCGCGCCGACGTTGTAGCCCGAGGTGATGATCATGTCGTCCGCGCGGGACTGGTAGAAAAAGTAACCGTCATCGTCTTGCGTGAAGGCGTCGCCGGGGTAGTTCCAGCCGTCTTTGACGTAGTTGAGCTGGCGCGCATCGCCCATGTACCGGCAACCGGTGGCGCCCTTCACGGCGAGGCGGCCCACGGTGCCGTGAGGCACCTCACAGCCCGCCTCGTCCACCACTTTGGCCACGTAACCGGGCACTACCTTGCCAATAGCACCCCGGCGCACCTGATCGGGCGGCGAAGAGATAAAAATGTGGAACATCTCGGTGGCGCCAATGCCGTCCAGCATTTCAATGCCCGTGGCCTCGCGCCAGAGCTGACGAGTGGCATCGGGCAGGCCTTCACCCGCACTCACGCACAGGCGAAGTTGGGCGGCGTGCCCGCGTTTCTGGGCCTCATCAGCCATAAAAGGGGCCATCTGCCGGTAAAACGTGGGCGCGGTGTAGCAAATAGTGGCACCGGTGTCGAACATGAGCTGCGCCATGCCTTGCGGGGTGTAGGGCCGGTCGGAAAAGTACACCGAGGCACCCGACCACATCGGAAAAATCAGCAAGCCCCCCAAGCCAAACGAAAAGGCCAGCGGCGGTGAGCCCATCACCACATCCTCAGGCGTAGCTTTCAAAACGTGGCGCGGCCAGGTTTCGCAGGCGGCCAGCACGTCGCGGTGGCTGTGTGCGGCGGCTTTGGGCAGGCCGGTGGTACCGGAGGTGAACACCAGCAAGGCGATGTCGGCGCCTGCGGTCGGGCAGGCTTCAAACTGCCCGCTTTTTAGATGCGTCAAAGACGCCAGCGCCACGGGCATGCCAGCCGTATCAACCGACTGGCTTAGGGGCGCCAAAGAAAAATCGCTGCTGGGCTGAAACGAAATGATGCTCTCCATCACAGGAAATTGACCCTGCGTCAGAAGGAGCTCATCGAGCAAGCCGACGTCGCACAAGGCCACGCGCGGCTGGGCTTTGTCGATGATGTCGCCCAACTCTTTGGCCCTCAGCAGCGGCATGGTGGCCACCGCAATCAGGCCGGCTTTGACCACCGCCAGCCACGCCAGCGCCATGCCGACCGAGTTGCCACCGCGCAGCAAGACCCGGTTCCCGGGCACCAGCCCCAGGTCTTGGGTGAGCACTTGGGCGATGCGGTTCACCCGCTCCTGGGCCTGCGCGTAAGTCAACGTGAGGCTGGGGGAGCGCAGAAATGGCCGCGCGAACCCGCCTTGTTGCACCGCTTGCTCAAACAAGACCTGCACCAAATTGAGCTGGGGCGTGGCCTGCAAGCGGCGCAACTCGGGCAGGCCGTAGTGCAACTCGGGCCACTGCTCGGGCGGTGGCAGGCGCTCTGCCACAAAGCGGTCGGTCTGGGCGCTATTCATGATTTGAGGACCGATTTGCCGATGATGAGCTGCTGAACTTCGGTGGCGCCTTCGTAAATGCGCAGGGAGCGAATATCGCGGTACAGGCTCTCGACCTTGGTGCCCACTCTCACCCCCATGCCGCCGTGCATTTGCAGCGCCATGTCAATGACACGCTGGGCGTTCTCGGTGGCGGTCATCTTGGCCATGGCCGCTGCGGCCGTGTAGGCCTGTGCTTGGGCAGGTGACTCCAGCCCCACGCAGTCGCGCAACCAGGCGGCGCGGTAGGTAAGCAAAGCGGCGGCGTCAATCAAGGCGGCCATCTCGCCCAGCTTGGCCTGGGTCAGCTGAAAGTCGGCCAAGCGCTGGCCAAACATGGGGCGGTTTTTGGCGTAAGTCACCGCCTCAAACAAGGCGCGACGGGCCATGCCCAAAGCCGCCCCAGCCACCGAGGCCCTGAAAATATCCAGCGTGCGCATGGCCAGTTTGAAGCCGCCGTTCAACTCGCCCAACTGGGCGCTGGCGGGAATTTGGCAGTCTTTGAATTGCAGCGTGGCGAGCGGGTGCGGCGCCATCACCTCAATGTGCTCGCTGGCGTCCAGCCCCGGCGTGCTGGCGTCCACAATGAAAGCGGTGATGCCGCGCGTGCCCGCTTGGGGGTCGGTTTTGGCAAACACGCAGTAAAAGTCGGCAATGCCGCCGTTGCTGATCCAGGTCTTGCTGCCGTTCAGGGTGACCTCGGTGTAATTTATGGAATTCTGGCCTGTAGCACCCTCTGGAATTGCTATAGCAGCTACTGTTTTCATAGCGCCCGCATCCGAGCCTGCATCCGCTTCACTGAGCGCAAAAGCGGCAATGATGTCGCCCTGCGCCACCGCCGGCAGGTACAGGGCTTGTTGCTCAGGGGTTCCCGCCAGGGTGATGGCGCCGCTGCCCAAGCCCTGCATGGCAAAAGCGAAGTCGGCCAGCGGCGAGTGAAAAGCCAAGGTTTCGCGCAGGATCACCAGGGCGCGGGAGTCCATTTTTTCTAGCGCACCGCCAAAAGCAGCGGGCACGCAGTAGCGCAGCCAACCGGCGTCGCCCAGCCTGCTGACCCACTCTTTGCAGGCGCGGCGGTCGTCGCGCTCATCCACGTTTTGCCCGGGCACCCAGGCTGACAGGTCGCGGGCGAGCGACTGGTGCGCCGCGTCAAAAAAAGGCAGGTTCAGGTGGCTAATGGGCGCGTGGCTCATATCAGTTCCCCTCAAAAACAGGGCTTTGCTTGGCAGAAAAGGCTTCAAAAGCCCGGGTGAAGTCTTGTGTTTGCATGCAAATGGCCTGGGCTTGGGCTTCGGCCTCAATCGCTTGCTCGATGGTCATGGCCCACTCCTGTTGCAGCATGGTTTTGGTCATGCCTTGGGCGAAAGTGGGGCCTGCAGCCAGCGTGGCGGCCATGGCTTGGGCCTGGGGCAGCAAGGCCTCACGTTCGCATATGTCGTTGAAAAAGCCCCAGCTCAAGCCCTCGGCAGCGCTCATGGCGCGGCCCGTGAACAACAACTCGGAGGCCCGCCCCTGCCCGATCACACGCGGCAGCAAGGCACAGGCGCCCATGTCGGCCCCGGCCAGGCCCACGCGGGTAAAAAGGAAAGCTGTTTTAGTGGCGGGGGTGCCATACCGCAGGTCGCAGGCCAACGCCATCATGGCGCCTGCTCCGGCGCAAATGCCGTCAATCGCGCCCACGATGGGCTGCGGGCAGTTGCGCATGGCTTTGACCAAATCGCCCGTCATGCGGGTGAATTCAAGCAACTCGGGCATCGTCATCTTCGTCAACGGGCCAATGATTTCATGCACATCGCCCCCTGAACAAAAGTTGTTGCCCGCACCAGTGACGACCACGACTTTGACGTCAGTCGAATATTTCAAGGCATCGAACAGGTTGCGCAACTCCGCGTAGGAGTCAAACGTGAGCGGGTTTTTGCGCTCGGGGCGGTTCAAGGTGATGGTGCCCACGCCGCCTGCAAAATGCCAGGAAAAGTGTTGTGCCTCAAATGCGGCCATCGCTTTGAACTGGGCGCGCATGGGGTTGGCCGCGCCAATAAAGTGTTTCATAAGATCTCCAAAGCAGGGGTTTCGGTGGGGGCGTTGTTTTTGAGTAGCGCTTGTGCTTTAACCTGGCCCAGCAGGCTGTGCAGGGTGTTGATTTCCGAGGCGCTCAAGCCGGCAAAGGCGTCCACAATCCAGCCCTCGTGCTGGTGCGCCATGTCGGCAAACTGAGTGCGACCTTTATCCGTGAGCTTGATGCGAAAGGCGCGGCGGTCGCCCTCCACAGACGCACGCTCCACCAGTCCTTCGCTCACCAGCTGGTCGGTGATGCCCGTGACGTTGCCGCCGGTGACCATCATGCGGCGCGACAACTCGTTCATCTTCAGGCCCTCGGGGGCGCGCTCTAGCTGCGCCATCAGATCGAACCGAGGCAAGGTGGTGTCAAACTGCTCACGCAAATGGGTGCGCACCTGGGTTTCAATCAGCTGGGTGCAGGTGAGCAGGCGCAGCCACAAGCGCAGGGCTTCGGGGTGCTCGGCAGGCGTAGTGCCGTGCAAGCGGGCTTCTTTGTCCATCTTAAAGCCCCTCCTCAGCCGCTCTATTTTTAATAGCTGGCGTAGCTTGTTCCGCGGACCTCTCAGCCTGTTTTTGCTTAAAAAATTCGCGGTACATCTGATCTCGCCCACTCTCGTATTGGCGCGGCCAGTCGACGGCTTTGCTTTGCAGTTTGGCGGCCTCGTGCAGCGTCCAGGCGGGGTCGGCCAAGTGCGGGCGGGCAATGGCGCACAGGTCGGCGCGGCCAGCGGCGATGATGCTACTTACCTGGTCGGCCTCGGTAATCGCCCCCACGGCGATGGTCTGAATGCCGACCTCGTTTCGGATGCGGTCAGAAAACGGGGTTTGGTACATGCGGCCATACACGGGTTGGGCGGCGCGGCTGGTTTGGCCGGAAGACACGTCAATCACGTCGCACCCCACGTCCTTGAACAGCCGGGCTATCGCCACCGCGTCGTCCGCCGTGTTGCCTCCGGGCGTCCAATCGTGGGCCGACAGGCGCACGCTCATGGGCAGGTGGGCGGGCCACACAGCGCGCATGGCGGCAAACACTTCCAGCGGATAGCGGCAACGGTTTTCAAGCGTGCCCCCAAAATCATCGGTGCGCTGGTTCATCAGGGGCGTGAGAAAACTTGAGAGCAAATAGCCGTGCGCGCAGTGCAACTCCAGCCAGTCAAACCCGGCGCTGGCGGCACGCCGCGTGGCCACCACAAATTGCTCGGTCAGGGTGTCCATGTCCAAGCGAGTCATGGCGCGGGGCACCTGGTTTTGTGGGCCATAGGCAACAGCGCTGGCAGCCATCAGCGGCCAATTGGGCGGGGCGCTGGCCGGACTGGAACCGGCAAAGGTGCTGGTGGGTGGCAGGGGCTCGTCGGTTTTTTCCCAGCCCACTTGGGTAGAACCTTTGGGGCCGCTGTGGCCGAGTTGCAGGCCGATTTTGGCGCTGCTTTGGCTGTGTACAAAATCCACAATGCGCTTCAAAGCTTCAGCTTGCTTGCCGCTCCACAAGCCGGTGCAGCCGGGGGTGATGCGGCCGGCGGGCGTTGGGCTGGTCATCTCCACCATCACCAAACCAGCGCCTCCCAAAGCACGCGCGCCCAAGTGCACCAGGTGGAAGTCTTGCACCAGCCCGTCCACAGCGCTGTAAGTGGCCATGGGCGAGACCACAATGCGGTTTTTAAGCGTGGTCTCGCGCACTTTAAGTGGCAGCAACATGGGTGGCACGGCGGGGCCAGCACCCTGCTCGGCGGCCAGCCAAGCCTCATAGCCTCCCAGCCACGCCGGGTCGCGCAGCCGCAGGTTTTCGTGGCTGATGCGCTGTGAGCGGGTCAAGAGCGAATAGGCAAACTGCTCGATGGGCAGCTCGGTGTAGCGCGTCACGTTCTCAAACCACTCGGTCGAGTTGCGGGCCGCGTTTTGAATTTTGAGCACCTCCACACTGCGCCTGGCTTCGTAGCGTGCCAACACGCCCGGCATGTCCGCGCTGCTCACCAGTTCGTCCGTGCTGGCGGCAAACTCAAGGGCCAGGTCAATGGCGTCTTCCAGCGCCAGCTTGGTGCCGCTGCCAATGGAAAAATGCGCGGTGTGGGCCGAGTCGCCCATCAAGACGATGGGCACAGAGCGGCCGTCAAGGTCCACTTGGTGCACCCAGGTTTTACACATCACGCGTGGAAAACGAATCCAGCTGGCCGAGCCGCGCAGGTGTTTGGCGTTGCTCATCAGCGCGTGCCCATCGAGGTACTTGGCAAACAGGCGCTCGCAAAAGACAATGCCGTCTTCCTGGCTCATGTCTTGCAAGCCGTGCGCCTGCCACACCGCCTCGGGCACTTCCACAATGAAGGTTGAGGTTTGCTCGTCAAACTTGTAGGCGTGGGCCTGAAACCAGCCGTGCTCGGTTTGTTCAAAAGCGAAGGTAAAAGCGTCAAAAGTTTTGTGCGTACCCAGCCACACAAAGCGGCATTGGCGGGTGTCGATGTCTGGCTGAAAGACGTCGGCGTAGCGGGTGCGAATGCGGCTGTTCAGGCCGTCACTGGCAATGACCAAATCAGCCTCATATTGGCGGGCCAGCGCTTGGTCATCAGCCACGTCCACCTCAAACACGAGGTCCACACCCAGCGCCAGGCAGCGGTCTTGCAGGATGTTGAGCAGGTGTTTGCGCCCGATGCCGCAGAAGCCGTGGCCGCCTGAGCGCACGCTTTTCCCCTTGAAAAACACCTCAATATCATCCCAGTGGTTGAGCGCATCGCCAATGAGCTTGCCGCTCACCGCGTCGGCCTCCATCAGGTTTTGCAGCGTTTGGTCAGAGAGCACCACGCCCCAGCCGAAGGTGTCAAAGGGCTTGTTGCGCTCGATCACCGTGATGCGGTGCGCCGGGTTTTGCAGCTTCATGAGCAGCGCAAAGTAAAGACCAGCGGGACCACCGCCTAAGCAAAGTATGTTCATGGATAAATAGTTTAGGCTTAAACTATTTTGTGTCAATGGGGGTTATCTGGGGGGTCTCTCTTTTTTAGGCTGTTGTTGCTGATGCCGTTTTGTGGAGGCCGATGCCAGCCATGTTGATGCGCTATGACCCAACAACCTTTGAACACCAACAGCGCCTCTGGACTCAGGTCGGTGTGGCGCTCGGCGTGGTGAGGTCAAGAAGGAGCCCCACAGGGCGGGTGACACGAACGGCGCTGAGTGCCACGCCGGCCTGAGTCCCGAAGTGCCTGCGCCTCGAAATGTCTTGAACATCTCCAATCAGCCAGTACAACTTTCTAAAATCACCCCATGCCAATCATCAGCACCCCGAGACCCCACCGCGCGATGTGCGCGACCTGCTTGCGCCCGCAAAGCGCTTGCCTGTGCCAATGGGTCAGTCCGACAGCGCACGCGGTGGAGGTGCTGATCTTGCAGCACCCGCTGGAAGTGACACAGGCCAAAGGCAGCGCGCGGCTCTTGCATTTGAGCTTGCAGCGTAGCCGGCTAGTCACAGGCGAGGTGTTTGAAGAGTCCACTTTGCACGCCTTATTGACGGCGCCTTTTGAGCCCCAAAGCGATGACACACAGCCCCGGCAAACGCTGCTTTTGTACCCGGACACACCGTCAGAGTCAGACCTGCCCCTGGTCTCACCGCCCTTATTGGAGGCCAGACATTTAGAGCATCCGTCAAAGCTGCGTCTGGTCGTGCTCGATGGCACCTGGCGCAAAAGCCGCAAGATGTTGTACCTTAATCCGCTCCTTCAACAACTACCCCGCCTGGCCCTGCGCGATCTGCCGCCCTCGCATTACCTGATTCGCAAAGCGCACCAACCCGACCAACGCTCTACGCTGGAGGCCACTTGCGCGGCGCTGGCGCAGTTGGAGGGCGACACCGGTCAGTTTGCGGCGCTGATGGAGGCGTTTGATGGATTTGTAGCGCAGCAGGCTAAATACAAGGTGGCGCAATGACTTAAGCGTAATCGGACAAAATACCGCCCTACCCGACGAAACTCATTCAATGCCGCTTGACCGCCCTCCCCAACTACTGGCCCAACGTCAGTTCCTTAAATTCTTTTTGGCCCGCTTGACCGGCGTCATGGCCAATCAAATGCTGATGGTGGCTGTGGCCTGGCACATGTACGACCTGACCGGCAGCGCTTGGGACTTGGGCTTGGTGGGTCTCTTTCAATTTGTACCCGCGCTGGTGATGACGCTGCCGGCGGGTCACCTCGCCGACCAATGGCACCGGGGCCGCATTTTTGCGGTCTGCATGCTGGCCCAGGCCGCCGTGGCGCTGCTGCTGGTGCTGACCAACCACAGCAGCAGCACCACGCGTGAACTCATCTTGGGACTGTCCGTGCTGCTGGGGGTGGCACGCGCTTTCCAGATGCCCGCGCAGCAAGCGCTCTTGCCCCTGCTGGTGCCGCAAGCCCTGCTGCAACGCGCCATTGCGCTGGGCTCCAGTGGCTTGCAGGTCGCCATCATCAGCGGACCGGCTTTAGGAGGGCTGATTTACGCCAACGGCGCCTCCACCGTGTATGCCTGTTGCGCAGCGCTGCTGCTGCTCTCGGCCGTGCTGTCCTTCGCGGTTCGCTACCACCATGTTCCGTCCACCACGGCGGCCAGTTGGCGCACAGTGCTGGCCGGGGTGGCGTTTGTCTGGCACCGACAAGTGCTGCTGGGGGCCATTTCGCTGGACCTGTTTGCCGTGCTGCTGGGGGGCGCCACCGCGCTCCTGCCTATTTATGCCCGTGATATTTTGCACACTGGCCCAGAAGGCTTGGGCTTGTTGCGGGCCGCACCGGCGGCCGGCGCACTGCTGATGTCACTGTGGTTGATGCGCTTCCCCCTGCAACGCCGGGTGGGCCACAAGTTGCTAGGGGCCGTGGGGGTCTTTGGCATCGCCACAGTGGTGTTCGGCCTGTCGGCACACTTTGGTTTGTCGCTGCTGGCGTTGGCCATCACCGGCGCAGCTGACAACGTGAGCGTGGTAATGCGCCTGACCCTGATGCAACTGGAAACCCCCGATGAGATGAGGGGTCGGGTGTCGGCGGTCAACTCGATTTTTATCGGTGCCTCCAATCAACTGGGTGAGTTTGAATCGGGCGCCACCGCTGAACTATTAGGCCCGGTAGGCTCCGTGGTGTTGGGCGGTGTCGGCACGGTGCTGATTGCCGCCGCCTGGCTACGGCTGTTTCCAGCGCTGGCCAAGCGTGACCGGATGGTTTAAGGCCCCTTGAAGGACTAACATCAGACTATGCTTTACAAATTCAAATCCAAATCTACCGGTGACGTCATCATGCTGGAGCCCAATGGGCGCCGGGTGCTGGAGATCATTGGCAAGGACACCCGAAACGGTGCCAGTAAGCAGGGGATTGTGTTGGCAGCCGACATGCCCGCAGCCCTTGCCGCACTGGAGGCGGCGGTTGCCCACGAAGATGAAGAGCGCAAAGTCGCCCTGGAAAAAGCCTTGGCTGAGCACCAGGCGGCCCCTCGCTTTGAAGCCGTCTCATTGCGCCAGCGCGCCCTGCCCTTCATGGACATGCTGCGATGGAGCGCCAAAGACGGCCACGATATCGTTTGGGGCGTCTAAGCCGGATTAATCCACCCGCGCGCCAGAGGCTTTGACCACGGGCGCCCATTTCTTGATTTCAGCGTCGATCAACTTGGCAAACTCCGCAGGCGTGTTGCCACTGGGAATGGCGCCCTGAGCCAGCAGCTTTTCCTTGATGGCCGGCGAGTTGAGCGCCTTGGCGGTTTCTTGCTGCAACTTCAGAATCACATCGGCCGGGGTGCCTGCTGGCGCCAGCAAACCAAACCAGCTGCTGGCCTCAAAGCCCTTGAGCTGCCCGGCCTCTTCAACCGTTGGCAAGTCGGGCATGGCGGCCGACCGCTGCGAACTGGTGACCGCGAAGGCTTTGAGCTTGCCCGCCTTGATCTGGGCCATGGAAGACGGCAGGTTGTCAAACATCACGTCCACCGTGCCCGAGATCATGCCCATCATGGCCGGGCCGGAGCCGGTATACGGAATGTGCGTCATGAACGTCCCGGTCATAGACTTGAACAATTCACCCGCTAAATGAATGGACGTGCCATTGCCGCTGGAGGCCATGTTCAGCTGGCCCGGGTGCGCTTTGGCGTAGCGGATAAAGTCCATTACGTTGTTGATGCCCAGGGCTTTGGCCTTGTCTGCGTTCATCTCCATCACGTTGGGGACACCCGCCACCAAAGTGACGGGCGCAAAGTCTTTCTGCGGGTCAAAAGGCATCTTGCTGTAAAGCGACTTGTTGATGCCGTGGGTGCCCACCGTGCCCATCAAAAAGGTGTAACCATCAGGGGCCGACTTGGCCACGATGTCTGCCCCGAGGTTGCCGCCAGCACCTGGCCGGTTGTCGACCACAAAGCTTTGGCCAAAAACCCGAGACAACTCCGGTGCAATGGCGCGCGCCAGGATGTCGGTGGTGCCGCCAGGTGCAAAGGGCACAATAATTTTGACAGGCTTACTTGGCCAAGCGGCTTGAGACCAGGCATTACCCGCTACGATTAAAAGAGCTGCTACAGCAAAGCCGGCAAGGGCTAAGCCTTTAAAACTCGATAATTTTGACTTCATGATGTTTCCTTGTTTGTGAAGCAACGCCCCGCGAGGTGAAGCGCTGAGCGAAAAAAAAGCCGCTTTGAATGAACAAGGCGGCTTTGATTAAATTCAAAGAGAATTAATCAGCAAATTTTCCAGCGGCTTCAATGGCGGGCTTGAGTTTGGCAATTTCTGCCGCCACAAACGCTTTATGGCCAGCGGGCTCCATGCGCTTGTCAGTCACCACCACGGCGCCAAGGCCTTCTTGTTTCTTGATGAACTCAGGGTCTTTCAATGCAAGTTTCAAAGCGTCATTCAACTGCTTGAGGATAGGCGCTGGGGTGCCTTTAGGGGCATAAAGACCGTGCCAGATCGTCAGATTGAAATTCTTCAAGCCCATTTCCTGCAGCGAAGGGTAGTCTTTCAACAGCTTGTGGCTCGACAGACGTGCCGGCGTGGTGACTGCAAAGGCTTTGACACGACCGGACTCAATCTGCTGTGTGGTGTTGGTGGTTTGGTCACACATGATGTCAACCTGCCCGCCAATCAAGGCGGTCATCGCGGGTGCCGTGCCGCTGAAAGGAATGGTGGTCATCGGCTCTTTGGCGTTCACGGCCGCTTGCCACATCAAACCGCACAAATGCGAGGCCGAACCCAAGCCCGCATGCGCGATATTGAGGCTGGCGCTGTGGGTACGGATGTAGTTCTCGAAATCGCGGTAGGTATTGGCGGCCAACTGAGGCTTGCCAATCAGTGTCATAGGCACATCATTGATCATGCCCAGGTACTCAAAGTCTTCAAGAGGTTTGTACTGCAGTTTGCGGTACAGGCCTGGCGTGGAGGCCATTCCGATGTGCCACAACAGAAGCGTGTGACCATCCGGTGCGGCCTTGGCCACTTTGGTGGAACCAATGGTTCCGCCGGCGCCATTCACGTTTTCGACCACGAAATTGGCGCTGCCACCCATGGTTTTGCGCATGGCTTCCGCCAGATCGCGCGCCACACGGTCGGTGGGTCCGCCGGCGGCAAAAGGGACGACGAAAGAGATTGGCTTGGTTCCAGGATAAGTCTGGGCGCTGGCAATAAAAGCAGTTGCCGCGAGGGCGAGGACCAAAACACGTTTCATTGTGAAACTCCAATAGAAAGATATTAAAGTAATGTAGGCGTTTTACTAATGAAGCACCATGCGGAAACTACCTAGAAAACTGCCTTATTTACACCCTTTTGACCTCAATCAAGTACTCAACTCCGCTTCATTTGTAGCTACGGGCATCCTCAATAACCCGGCCATCGTTGGGCAAACTGCCCACATCCAGGATTTCAACCGCGCCACGCAACTTGGTCACATCACGAATCGCGTCGCCAATCTTGCCCGCCAATGCCTCAGGCGCAGCGCCCGAGGTTTCGACCTTGAGCGTCATGGCGTCATTGGCCATCTCGCCCGTGACCACCAAGCGCGCCCGCATCACCTCTGGGAAGCGTTTGATAATCTCTGCCACTTGACCGGGGTGCACAAACATGCCTCTGATTTTGGTGGTCTGGTCAGCCCGCCCCATCCAACCCTTGATGCGGGTGTTGGTGCGTCCGGTGGGGCATGCACCACTGAGCACGGCCGATAAATCGCCGGTGCCGAAACGGATCAAGGGGTAATCGGGGTTGAGTGTGGTCACCACCACTTCGCCCACTTCGCCCTCAGCCACCGGGTCGCCGGTGCCGGGGCGCACGATCTCAAGAATCACACCCTCGTCGAGCACCAAGCCTTCTCGGGCTGAGGTTTCATAGGCAATGGAGCCCAGGTCGGCGGTGGCATAACACTGGTAGCCGTCAATACCGCGCGCCAAAAACCAGTCACGCAAGGAAGGCGGAAACGCTTCTCCACCAAACATGGCTTTCTTCACGCTGGGCAAGGACACACCCATCTCGGCCGCCTTGTCCACAATAAGCTTCAAGAAGCTGGGCGTGCCGATGTAGCCTGCGGGCTGCAACTCGATCATGGCTTGCACTTGTTGCTCGGTTTGACCGGTGCCGCCCGGGAACACGGTGCAACCCATCGCATGGGCGCCAGACTCCATCATGGAGCCGGCAGGCACGAAGTGGTAACTAAAACAGTTGTGAATTAACTCACCCGGCCGAAAACCGGCGGCATACATCGCCCGTGCCATGCGCCAGTAATCACGCGCTGCGCCTTCGGGTTCATAGATGGGGCCTGGGCTGGCAAATATACGGGGCATGGCCGCACCATAGGAGAGCGTGCTGAATCCGCCAAATACATCACCACCCACGCGACGGGTGGCTTGTTGACGCTCGAGCAGCTCATATTTGCGCGTCACAGGCAAGGCTGCCAAAGCTTGCCGATTGATGATGCCCGAAGGATTGACGTCAGCAAAAATAGCGGCAAACGCCTCGCTTGATTGTTTGGCGTTGGCCACCTGCAAAGGCAGTGCGGCCATTAAGGCGGCTTCACGCTCGGCAGGGTCGCGCATTTCCAGCACATCGTAATAATTTGTCATTTTTTATCCATAGAAGTGCCGACCGAAAACGGACCAAGCTGAAGGGAATTGTTTGATTAAGCCAACCAGCGTTTGCGACGCTTGTAGCTCTTGACATCTTTGAAGCTCTTACGCTCACCACCACCGACGCCCAAGTAAAACTCTTTGACGTCTTCGTTACTGGCCAAGTCGCTGGCCACACCGTCCATCACCACGCGACCCGATTCCATGATGTAGCCGTAGTCGGCGTATTTCAGGGCCATATTGGTGTTTTGTTCGGCAATGAGGAAAGTGACTTTTTCTTTTTGGTTCAAGTCTTTGACAATCTCAAACACCTCTTCCACGATCTGCGGAGCCAAGCCCATCGAGGGCTCGTCCAACAACACCATGGAAGGGTTGGCCATCAAAGCGCGGCCGATCGCACACATCTGCTGCTCACCGCCTGAGGTGTAAGCAGCTTGGCTTTCACGCCGTGTTTTGAGGCGCGGAAAGTAGTTGTAAACCTTCTCCAGATTGGCCGCCACTTCACCCTTGCTCTTGCGGGTGTAGCCGCCGGTCAGCAAGTTTTCTTCAATCGTCAAGTGGGCAAAGCAATGGCGTCCTTCCATGACTTGCACCACACCGCGCTGAACCAGGTCAGCCGGCGAGAGGTTCTCGATGCGCTCACCACGCAGCTCAATAGAACCCTTGGTCACCTCGCCGCGTTCACCGCGCAGCAAGTTGGAAATGGCGCGCAGCGTGGTGGTTTTACCCGCGCCGTTGCCCCCCAAAATGGCCACGATTTTGCCTTCGGGCACATTCAGGGAAACCCCTTTGAGCACCAGAATGACGTGGTTGTAAATGACTTCAATGCCATTGACGTTGAGAACGATGTTTTTGGAATCCATAGTGCCTTACCTTAACCTTAGCTTTACCAATCGGCAGCACTGCACGCAATGCTGGCGGCTGACCAGTCACCCCGGACGAATCCGGGATGACTGACTAACTTAAGACTGGCAATCCGCTGCGGTGCGGGGTGTCAGTTTTTTCTCGGCTGCGTATTTGGCAGCCTGAGCCTTGACCATCGGCTTGATGATTTGCTCATCGCCTTGCATCCAGTCAGACGTGATCTTCCAGGCTTTACCATCCCATGAGTGAATGCGTGCCCATGACGCGCCCATGTGATCGGCGCAAGAGGTGCTGATGGGGCGAAGCACGCCAGCAAAACCCAATGCATCAAGCTTTGGCTGGGTCAGGTTCAAATTCTCCAGGCCCCAACGCACTTGTTCACCGGTCATAACTTTGCCCTTGCCAAAGCGCTCTTGTGCGGCACGGATGCCTTCCACAGAGAGCATGGCACTCATGGCGCCGCGCAAGTACAGCACTTGGCCAACTTCTTCCTTGGGTCCAGTGCCTTGGCCTTTGCCATGCAAGGTGGCCAGCGCTTCTTTCACCAACTTGGCGTTGAAGTCGGCGCTACTTTGCAATACCACCGAGTTATAGCCTTTGGCACCATCACCGACATCTTGCACATCAGGCTCAGCACCCGACCACCAGACGCCGTACATCTTCTCGCGGGGGTAGCCGGTGGCTTGAGCCTCTTTGAGCGCTGTGGAGTTCATGACACCAAAGCCCCACAAAATGGTGTAATCCGGGCGGGACTGGCGTACTTGCAGCCAGGTGGCTTTTTGCTCAAGGCCAGGCGCTGTCACAGGCAGCAACTGCAGCTCAAAGCCATGCATCTTGGCGCGCTCTTGCAGAATAGGCAGAGACTCTTTTCCGAATG
>CANBUY010000037.1 GCA_947372745.1 Comamonadaceae bacterium
ACCGAGAGCGTGGCCCCCATCATCGCAGTCCCCACCACCAGTGGCACGGGTAGCGAGGTGGCGCGCGGCGCCATCATCATCGTGGATGACCACCGCAAGCTGGGTTTTCATTCATGGCATTTGGTCCCTAAAACTGCTATTTGCGACCCCGAGCTCACCTTGGGTTTACCCCCCTCCCTGACTGCGGCTACCGGCATGGATGCCATAGCGCATTGCATGGAAACATTCATGGCCCCGGCTTTTAATCCCCCGGCCGACGGCATTGCCTTGGATGGGTTGATGCGTGGTTGGGCGCACATTGAGCGCGCCACCCGCGATGGCAGTGACCGTGAAGCCCGTCTCAACATGATGAGCGCCTCGATGCAAGGCGCCATGGCTTTTCAAAAAGGCTTGGGCTGCGTGCACTCGCTCAGCCACAGTTTGGGCGGTGTCGACCCTCGTCTGCACCACGGCACTTTAAACGCCATGTTTTTACCCGCCGTGATTAAATTTAATGCAGTCGCAGAGTCAATTCAGAAAGAACAGCGTCTGCAGCGGATGGCCCAGGCCATGGGCTTGAGCTCTGGCAGTGATATTTCAGAGGCCATCTCCGACATGAGCGCTCGCCTGGGTTTGCCAAAAGGTCTCGCCGCCATGGGCGTTGAGGCCGCCCAGTTTGACCAAATAATTTCTGGTGCGATGGCTGACCACTGCCATAAAACGGGTCCCCGCCTCGCCACGGAGGACGATTACCAACATATGCTGATGCAAGCCATGTAGTGTTTTTGTTAACTTTCAGTAGGCTTTTTAGGGGTTTCATCATCTTAGAGCAATGAGTGGCATCAACTTTGCGTGTATCTTGATACGGTTAGATTTCGACTGACCGAATTTAAGAGACAAACTATGTCAATTCATGCTGCACTGAATCACGTCACTCATTACAAATATGACCGCTTGGTTAACTTGGGTCCACAGGTTATTCGCCTCCGACCTGCCCCTCATTGCCGCAGCAAAATCATTTCTTATTCTCTTAAGATTGACCCGGTTGACCACTACATCAACTGGCAGCAAGATCCGTTTGCCAACTATCAGGGGCGACTTGTTTTCGAGAAAAAAACGCGTGAATTCAAAGTCACCGTTGACTTGGTCGTGGAGATGGCGGTTTACAACCCGTTTGATTTCTTCCTTGAACCCAGCGCTGAGAAGTTTCCCTTCAAATATGAAAACCTCCTGAAACAGGAGTTGGCCCCCTACCTGGCCGCCGACCATTTAACCAAGCGAATTAAAGCCTGCCTTGCCCGTATTGACCGCAGAAAGCGCCGCTCAATCGACTTTTTAGTTGACGTCAACCAAATGGTGCACCAGGACATCAGCTACCTGATTCGCATGGAGCCTGGTGTGCAAACGCCCGATGAAACCCTCAAACTCGGTTCGGGTTCCTGCCGCGATTCTGCTTGGTTATTGGTGCAATTACTGCGTCACTGCGGCTTGGCAGCAAGGTTTGTCTCGGGGTATTTGATTCAGTTGAAACCTGATGTCAAGTCTCTGGATGGACCCAGCGGGACCGATGTCGATTTCACGGACCTGCACGCTTGGTGTGAGGTGTATTTACCCGGGGCAGGATGGGTTGGTTTGGACGCGACTTCAGGCTTGCTGGCCGGTGAAGGGCACATCCCTCTGGCCTGTACGCCGCAACCCTCCGGGGCAGCCCCCATTGAAGGCGGCATGGACAAGTGCGAGGTCGAGTTTGAGCACAGCATGTCGGTGACGCGTATTTACGAGTCCCCGCGGGTTACCAAGCCGTATTCCGAGGAGCAATGGCTTGACGTCATGAGCTTGGGGCATTCTGTTGATAAGGAACTACTTGAGGGCGATGTGCGCTTAACGATGGGTGGCGAACCCACCTTTGTCGCGGTGGATGACCGTGATGCACCAGAATGGAACGTCGATGCACTCGGCCCGACAAAACGTGGATTTGCCACCGAATTGGTGCAAAAACTGCGTGAAGAATATGGGCAAGGCGGTTTTCTGCATTTTGGCCAGGGCAAGTGGTACCCCGGTGAGCAACTGCCTCGTTGGGCGCTGAGTATTTACTGGCGCGCCGATAAAGTTCCCATCTGGAAAAACCCAGATTTATTCACTGATGAACGCGTCCCTACCCACTACACCCCTGAAGATGCGCGTCGATTCACTGAAACGCTGGCCAGTAAGTTAGGTATTACCAGCGAGTTCATGCAAAGCGCGTTTGAAGATGTTTGGTACTACCTGTGGCGTGAGCGTCGCTTACCCGTTAACGTGGATCCCTTCAATTCCAAGCTGGACGATGAAATGGAGCGCGCCAGACTCAGACGCGTGTTTGAGCAAAAACTTGACACCGTCGTGGGTTATGTTTTGCCGGTGAAGGTGTCTGAGAAAACGGGTTCAGAAGGACCGGTTTGGACCACTGGCTCTTGGTTTCTGCGCGATGAACGCCTATATCTGATGCCCGGCGATTCCCCCATGGGTTTGCGCCTGCCACTGGACTCTTTGCCTTGGGTGAGTGAGGCCGACTACCCGTATTTGCTGGAGCAAGACCCCAGCGCCCCCCGCGCTGAGCTGCCTGAGCACGGCGCCATGGCTGCGCGTTATGCCCCTGAAGCTGCGCGAAAATTGCAAGTTTCTAGTGCGCACAGCCCTGCAACCGCGTCCAACGCCCAAAGTCCAAGCCAAAGCGAGCCTTCCGACTTTTCACGGACACCCAAGGCCAAGGAATCAGCCAGCTGGGTGACCCGCACTGCGCTCTGCGTTGAAGCACGAGATCCACGCCGCGCTAGTGGCCCCAAGGCTGAAGCCAAGGGTGAAAAGTCAAGCGCCCTGTATATTTTTATGCCCCCTTTGGAGAAGTTGGAAGATTACCTTGATCTTTTAACCGCTATTGAGGCCACCGCAGAAGCGTTGAAAGTCAAAATTGTGCTGGAAGGCTACCCGCCGCCGCGCGATCCACGCTTGAAACTGCTGCAGGTCACGCCAGACCCTGGCGTGATTGAAGTCAATATTCACCCGGTCAGTCATTGGGATGACTTGGTCAAAAACACCGAGTTTTTATACGGGGTTGCTTTTGACGCGCGTCTCTCCGCTGAAAAATTCATGAAAGATGGGCGCCACACCGGAACCGGTGGCGGCAACCATTTTGTGATGGGAGGCGCAACGCCTGCAGACAGTCCGTTTCTACGTCAACCTGAACTGCTGGCCAGCCTGCTGCTTTATTGGCACAACCACCCATCGTTAAGCTACCTGTTTAGCGGCATGTTTGTCGGCCCTACCAGCCAGGCACCGCGTGTTGATGAAGCTCGCAATGACCAGCTCTACGAGCTTGAGATAGCGATCGAGCAGATTTACAAAAACCGTGAAATTCATGGGCAAAGCATGCCGCCTTGGCTGGTGGACCGGACGCTGCGCAATATCCTGATTGATGCCACAGGCAACACGCACCGAAGCGAGTTCTCCATCGACAAAATGTATTCGCCCGACTCAGCCACCGGGCGCTTGGGCCTACTGGAGTTACGCGCCTTTGAGATGCCGCCCCATCCACGGATGAGCATCGTGCAGCAACTGCTGTTGCGTGCCTTGGTTGCCCGCTTTTGGAAGACGCCCTATAAAGCGCCTGCCACACGCTGGGGCACAGAATTGCACGACCGCTTTTTGTTACCCACCTTCATCAAAATGGATTTTGATGACGTGATGTCTGAAATGCGAAGCGCTGGTTATGCCTTTGACACCAGTTGGTTTGCGCCACACTATGAGTTCCGCTTCCCGATTGTGGGCAGCATCAAGTCCTCGAGTGTTGAATTGACCCTTCGCAACGCGCTTGAGCCCTGGCATGTGATGGGTGAAGAAGGTGCGCCTGGCGGAACAGCGCGCTATGTTGACTCATCGCTTGAACGTATAGAAGTGAGAGTTACCGGCTTGAATGAAAGCCGCTACGTCGTGACCTGCAACGGCCGTGCCCTGCCCTTGCAATCAACGGGAACCACGGGTGAGTTTGCTGCTGGCGTGCGCTACAAGGCCTGGAATCCACCCTCGGCTTTGCACCCAAGCATTGGCATCCACACACCGCTGACCTTTGACATTGTCGACACCTGGATGAAGCGCTCTATCGGAGGTTGTCAGTATTTTGTTGCCCACCCGGGTGGACTGAATCCTGATACTTTCCCGGTTAATTCCTACGAAGCGGAGAGCCGAAGAATGTCACGATTTACCGACATGGGCCACACCCCTGGAACCCTGGTGGTTCCACCGGCCACTATTAATGTGGCGGCCAGTCGGGAGTTCCCGTTCACGCTGGATTTAAGACGCAATTAAATAATTTTGTTGAAATTATTTCTGGATATAGGAAAGCATTTCCTGCGGTTTAAATCACCCTCAATTTGGCACCTGAAGTGCCGGGGGTGATCTCACCGATTTCAACGGCCGCTTCAAAGCCGTGCTGCTTGAATATTGCCAGCACCGCTTCAACCGCTTCAGGCGCACAAGTCACCAGCAAGCCGCCGCTGGTTTGCGGGTCGCTCAATAGGGTTTGATCAACCGAATCAAAACCTTCGGGTAAGGTGATCTCGGCACCATAACCGGCCCAGTTGCGCGCGGAGGCGCCGGTGATCAAGCCTTGTAAGGCTAAGGCACGTACACCGTACAGCAACGGCACGCGGGCCCAGTCAATTTGCACTGTGCATTGGGCGCCGCGAGCAATCTCGAGTGCGTGACCAGCCAAGCCAAAGCCAGTCACATCCGTCATGGCGTGTACGCCATCAAGCGCGGCTAACTCAGGGCCTGGCGTATTGAGTTGGGTGGTGACCGAGATCATATTGGCATAGCCCGCCGGATCGAGTTGTTCCTTTTTGAGGGCTGCTGACAAAATGCCCACACCCAGCGGTTTGCTCAACACAAGTTTGTCGCCCACACGGGCATCGGCGTTGCGCTTGACGCGGCTAGGGTGCACCAGCCCAAGGGCGACCAAGCCATAGATCGGCTCTACAGAATCAATGGTATGCCCACCTGCAATCGGAATACCCGCTGCACGGCAAACGCTGGCGCCACCTTCGAGAATTTTTGCAATGGTCTCCAAGGACAGCACGTTGATCGGCATACCGACCAGTGCCAAAGCCAAAATTGGCTTCCCGCCCATGGCGTACACATCAGAGATGGCGTTAGTGGCGGCAATGCGGCCAAACTCATACGGATCGTCAACAATAGGCATGAAGAAGTCGGTGGTGGCAATCAGTGCCTGCTCGTCGTTGAGCTTGTAGACTGCGGCGTCATCAGCGGTCTCGATACCGACCATTAACTCTTTAGGTATCGGCATGGCCGTGATGCCCTTGAGTATTTCAGACAGCACGCCTGGCGCAATCTTGCACCCACAACCACCGCCGTGTGACAGGCTGGTGAGGTGGGGTTCGGCAGTTGTGCCGATGTTGTTAGCGGAGATGATCATGTTATTTGCTTGCAAAGAGGTCTTGATTATCTTTGTTTGCAACGGGAGAGTTATTGATCCTGATGAAACAGGCATCAATCAAACCGCCGCAGATCCCACGTTTCTTTAAAACAGATCATTATTTGTACGCCCACTTTCCAGATGGTTAAGCTGACGCAATAGAACAAAAAAGCCTGCTATCTTTTGAATAGCAGGCTTTCTTTACTGTACTTGGGGTGGCTGATGGGGCTCGAACCCACGACAACAGGAATCACAATCCTGGACTCTACCAACTGAGCTACAGCCACCGTGTTTAGATTATAGCCGCTCGCAAACTGCAATAACGGCTAAAAGTGGTTTTACTATTTGGTTTTTTGTGGTGACGGCACCAGAATTTGAACTTTGGCGAAGTCTTTTAATTGCTGGTAGTAAGCTTGATTTTCTGCAGATGTCCACATTTGCGCATATTGATTGATCTGCTGAGCATTTTCAGCGGCCTCAGGTGGTGTACGAGAAAGTACTTTGTTGATTTTGACAACTGCATAACCCTTGTTGCCCAAATTTACACCAACTAAAACCGGTAGCGACGTCATGTCTGCATGTAGTGCGGCATTCAAAACTTGTATTGGCGTGTTGAGGGCTTTGTCCCTTGATAAAACCACTTCCGTTGGCATTACCGCCGTTGACGGGGATGCCTTCCAGAGAGCAAGTTTTTCAGCGCCTTCTTTTTTTGACAGCTCAGCTGCTTGTACAGCTGCTACTTGCACACGAACTTCATTTTTAACATCTGCAAATGGAATGACGCGTGAAGGTGTGTATTGAACAATTCTGCCCGCCGCCAATTGATTAGGAGCAATTTCAACAGCTTCTGTATTTCTCTTCTTTTCTACAGAATCAGGAGAAAAAATAGCCGACAAAAATTTGGGGTTGGCCAGTACACCACTTGCGCTCAAATCAGGCGTTCTTTTGAGACCGCTAGCCGTTTTAATCTCAAGCTTCAGCTTTTCTGCAATGGGCTTTAGCGTGTCAGATTGCTCGTAAACACCATTGGTAAAAGATTCTGCAACCTCAGCATATTTCTTTTGCGATTGCTGTGTTTTCAAATCTGCTTCAATGCCGGCACGTAATTCTTCAAAAGTACGCTGTACGGGCTTTTTAACATCGGTTAGTTTAATGATGTGAAAGCCAAATTCTGACTCAACCACACCACTCAGGTCTCCTTTGTTCATTGAAAAAACTGCATCTTCAACAGGCTTGACCATTGCTCCTTTTGAGAAATAATCAAGGTCGCCACCCTTTGGGGCACTTGCGCTGTCTTGAGAGTTCTTTTTTGCAACTTCAGCAAAAGAATCAGGGGCCTTGCGCAAACCAGCGAGTAAATCTTCAGCTTGTGCTTTTGCTTTTTGGCGATCAGCAGATGAAGCTTCTTTTGGTGCGTTAATCAAAATATGACTGGCACGACGCTCTTCAATACCGCTCAACTTTGAAACATTTTGATCGTAGAAAGAACGAAGTTCGGCATCATTGATAACAATGCTTTTCTTGACTGAAGCAATATCCAGGATCAAGTATTCGATAGTGGCTTGTTCAGGTGCTTGGAACTGAGTTTTATTTTTTTCGTAATAAGCTTCAAGTTCAGCATCAGTGGGCGCAACCTTGGCCAAATAGTCTGCAGTCAAGAAGTTGGCAATTTGGACTTCCCGCTTTTCAAAGAAAGCATTCAATGCAACATTCGCTATTCCTGGTGGGGTAAAACCGGTGCTAGCAACGCCAGCTTCAACTTGACGGACTGACAAATCATTGCGAACACGCGCCTCAAAACCTTCAGGAGTTAAGCCCTGACTGGCTGCCAATTGACGGTAACGATCCATATCCAACTTGCCGTCTGGTTGACGCAGCGAAGCGATAGTTGGATTTGATTGCAACTCAGAGGCCAAACGACCATCAGTCGTAGAAAAATTTGATTTTTCTACAGCAAAGGCAAGGACTTTTTCTCGAATTAATTTTTCGAGTGTGGCGAAACGTGCTTCGGGGGAATCAAGAAGCTTTGGATCCAGATTCGGCATGCTTGCACGAAGTCTTTCGGCTTCAGCTTTGTGCGCCGTGTCCCATTCACCTTGAGTGATTTCGTGTCCAGCAACATGCGCAACAGCACTGCCACCATCACTAAAACGTTTGTAGCCGTCAATACCAAACAGCACAAATGAAGGGATGATCAATAAGAACATCACAAACATCATGATTTTTGTGTGCTTGCGAACAAAATCAAACATGCGCCGACTCTCCAAAAGAAAAAAGCAAAAAAAAGCGAACATTAAGTTCGCCTTTATTAAAGTGGGTGGTGAGTGCTGACGGGCTCGAACCGCCGACCTACGCCGTGTAAAGGCGCCGCTCTACCAACTGAGCTAAGCACCCCACTTTGGATAACGTTAGTTTAATGCATCTTTCAATGCTTTTCCCGGGCGGAACTTAGGTACTTTTGCAGCATCAATTTTGATTGCTACACCTGTACGTGGGTTACGTCCCACACGGGCAGCACGCTTGCCGACTGTGAATGTACCGAAACCAACCAGAGAAACATCAGCGCCGTTGCTCAATGTCAACTTGATCGCTTCAATCGTCGCATCTAAAGCACGCGCAGCAGCAGCCTTTGAAATATCAGCGTTTGTGGCAATGTGCTCAATCAGTTCGGTTTTATTCACAGTGAACCCCTAATATTCTGTACGGAATTAATCAAAACAGTGATTAATGAAATTTTTTAGCTTGCCTAAATCTACCGGCATAAATAAATAAGATCCTTACTTATGCGAGCAATTAGCAGACAAACAGAGGCTGAATTCTAGACGGTATTTACACAATTTAACGAGCCCAAACATTTGAAATAGATCTTTTTTCGGAAAAATTAGACCAAGTAATTTTTGCTCACAAAGCACCAGCAATAGCCCTGCCAACGTCTTGGGTGCTACCTGTACCGCCTAAATCCGGGGTTCGTGGCGCTCCACTTTGTGGCGCAAGAACTTTTTCAATAGCTGCCAATACCGCATCGTGAGCGTCTTTATGCCCTAAAAATTCGAGCATCATGGCGCCGCACCAAATTTGACCAATCGGGTTGGCAATGCCCTTACCTGCGATGTCGGGTGCAGATCCATGAACAGGCTCAAATAGTGAGGGGAATTTTCGTTCGGGGTTGAGATTGGCGCTAGGCGCAATGCCAATGGTTCCAGTACAAGCGGGGCCCAAATCGCTCAAGATATCGCCAAAAAGATTACTCGCCACCACCACATCAAAAAAGTCGGGGCGCTGTACAAAGTGAGCCGTCAATATATCAATGTGAAACTTATCAAGGGTAATTTCAGGGTAATTTTTAGCCATTTCAACGACCCGCTCATCCCAGTAAGGCATGGTGATGGCAATCCCGTTCGATTTAGTGGCACTGGTCAAATGCTTTTTAGGTCGGGTCTGGGCTAATTCAAATGCAAACTTCAACACACGATCCACGCCAATGCGGGACATAACTGTTTCCTGCATCACAATTTCACGCTCAGTTCCCGGAAACATGCGCCCACCAATGCTGGAGTACTCGCCTTCGGTGTTTTCCCGGACGATGTACATATCAATCTCGCCAGGTTCGCGGCGGCTACCGTCACGGCGCACCACAGGCGCAATAATGCCGGGCATCAATCGGGCCGGGCGCAGGTTGACGTACTGGTCAAACTCCCTTCTAAACAGCAGCAGGGAACCCCACAGAGACACATGGTCTGCAATTTTTTCTGGCCAGCCTACTGCGCCAAAATAGATGGCGTCATGCCCCCCAATTTGATCTTTCCAATTGTCCGGCAGCATTTTTCCATGCTTCTCAAAATAATCCCAGCTTGAGAAATCGAAATGGTCAAATTTGAGATCAATGCCAAATTTTTGAGCCGCAGCCTCCATGACGCGAATACCTTCGGGCATGACCTCTTTGCCAATGCCATCGCCTGCAATCACTGCAATACGTTTAGTTGCCATGTCGTTTTATCCTTGATGCGTAAAAATTAAACTGTACGAGAGGCGGGCCGAACCACCAAACTAACCCCTAAGGCGGTCAGCAAAGTGCCTGCAATTGTGATGACTGTTATTGGCTCGGAAAACAATAGCCAAGCCAAAAGTGCTGTTGACGGTGGCACCAAGTACATCAATGACGTTACAGAAGCTGCCGCACCGCGCTGAATCAACAAATACAACAATGAACTGCCGCCCAAGGTCAGCGCCAGCACTGACCAAGCCATGGCTCCTGCCAAACCGTTATTCCAATGCATGCTCTCTGACTCAAGCAAAGCCAAAGGCAGCGTCACCAATGCGGCCGCCATGAGTTGGACTGTATTGGCGGTGCGAACATCACAAGTCAAAACGAAACGCTTTTGATACAAAGTGCCAATCGTGATGCTGAAAAGAGCGCCTACTGCAAAAGCCATATTCACCCAATCGGCCTCCCCGCCTTGCCCAAACTTGCGTGAAACCACCATCACCAAACCAATAAATCCGGTAACCAATCCAAGCCACTGGCGGCGCGATATTTGACCGCCCAGCGATGACAACCAAAAAGCAGTCAAAACGGGTTGTAGGCCGACGATCAATGACGACAAGCCCGAGCCCATGCCGGCTTTCACAGCAGCCCACACGCCGCCCAGATAACCTGCGTGCATAAACACGCCAGTCACGGCCAAATGGAGCCACTGAACTCTGTGTGTTGGCCATTTAACTTTGGCTAAAAATATCCAAGGAAGGAAGCACGCAATGGACAGGAGGTACCTGACCAGTAAAAACTTCATGGGTGGCGAGTACGGCATGCCATAACGAGCCACAATAAATCCAGTACTCCAGATCAAAACAAAGAGCGCCGGCATGGACCGAATCCAGCCTCCCTCCTGACGGCTCGTCACTTGACACGAGCCTTAATTTCTGGAATCGCCTTTTGAAGATAGTACGCCATAGACCACACCGTCATCACTGCGGCAGCCCAGATCAACCACTCGCCCCAAAGTAAGGTGTCGATGTAGTTGAACAAAAGACCGTCAAAAAGTAAAAACGGAATCGCCACCATTTGAACGACCGTTTTTAACTTGCCAATTCGGTGGACGGCCACACTTTTTGAAGCGCCAATTTGGGCCATCCATTCCCGCAGGGCTGAGATGGCAATTTCTCGACCAATGATGATCAGCGCCACAAAAACATCAGCTCGACCAAGATGTACCAGCACCAAAACGCTGGCGCAGACCAATATTTTGTCAGCCACAGGGTCCAGAAAAGCGCCGAAAGAGGAAACTTGGTTTAATTTACGGGCCAAATAACCATCCAGCCAATCGGTCGCCGCTGAAACCACAAAAATCACCGTGGCCAACAAATTACACGTTGCAAGATCAATGGGCAGGTAGAAAACACCAACAATCAAGGGAATGGCCGCAATGCGAGCCCAAGTCATGATGGTGGGAATGGTGAAAAACATATTTACATTGTGTCACGGGTTTGACGGCGATCATGTCTCCTAAAACACAGAAATTGCTAGTGCAGGATGCGGTAAATTTCCTCAGCCAACTCACGAGAAATCCCATCTACTGTGGCGATATCCTCCACACCAGCCAAAGCAACCCCCCGCACACCACCAAATCGTTGCAAAAGTTTGGCTCGACGCTTGGGGCCGATACCCGGAATTTCTTCCAGCTTCCCACCATCAACACGTACTTTGGCGCGCTTGGCACGCATGCCGGTAATGGCAAAACGGTGCGCCTCATCGCGAATTTGAGCCACCAGCATCAAGGCCGCGGAATCTTTGCCTAAATAGACCTTGTCCCGCCCATCGGCAAACACCAACTCTTCGAGGCCCACTTTTCGCCCCTCACCCTTCTCCACACCGACGATCAAGGACAAGTCCAAGCTGAGAAGCTCAAACACCTCACGCGCCATCGAGACCTGACCTTTGCCCCCATCAACCAGAACCAAATCTGGCAATCGTCCGGTACCCGCTGGGGTTTCACCTGTTTTTTGCGCTTCTTTCAAAGACTCCGCCAACTTGCCATAGCGACGCATCAAAACCTGCCGCATCGCTGCGTAATCGTCCCCAGGCGTTATGCCGTCGATGCTGAAACGACGGTATTGGTCGTTTTGCATTTTGTGGTTTTGAAACACCACACAAGAAGCCTGTGTCGCCTCTCCCGCCGTGTGGGAGATGTCAAAGCATTCAATCCGCAAGTCGTCCTGGCTCTCCAATTCCAGGTCAAGCGCCTCCACCAAGGCACGGGTACGCGCTTGCTGCGACCCCTCTTCAGACAGCAACCTGGCGAGTTGCAGGCTGGCATTGGTCTGGGCCATTTCGAGCCATTGCCGGCGCTGCTCACGGGGTTGGTTAACCGCGCTGACCTTGACGCCCGCTTGAGATGACAAGGCTTTGAGCAAGTTTTTATTGATGGGCTCGCTGGTCACCAGCGTGGGCGGCACAGGAACATTCAGGTAATGCTGGGCCACGAAGGCCTCGAGAACCAAGGCTTCAACACGAGGGCCTTGATCTGGTGTTTCAGGGCCGTCTTCATCGCCGCTGTAAAAAACGGCAGCTTCCTCGACATGCACAGGAAAATAGGGTCGATCACCCAAATGTCGCCCCCCGCGCACCATGGCGAGGTTGACGCAAGCCCGACCGCCCTGCACTTTCACCGCCAAAATATCCACATCCCGGTCAGACACATTGTCAACCGACTGCTGATGAAGCACATTGGACAGCGCAGCCACTTGGTTGCGCAACTCGGCGGCCTGTTCAAACTCGAGCCGCTCGGCATGGGCCATCATTCGAGCTTCAAGTGCGCTCATCACCTCTTTGGCGTCGCCTTTTAAAAAGCGCTCTGCATTGGACACGTCCTGCGCGTACTCTGCTGCTGAAATATGGCCGACACAAGGTGCTGAGCAGCGTTTGATTTGATAAAGCAGACAAGGTCTTGTGCGGTTGTTGAACACAGGGTCATCACAGGTACGCAAGCGAAACACCTTTTGCATCAGCAAAATCGCCTCCTTCACGGCCCAGGCGCTTGGGTAGGGTCCAAAATATCGGTGTTTTTTCTCAACCCCACCCCGGTAATACGAGACCCGCGAAAATGCTGCACTGCCCAGTTCGCCAGGCTTTGGGTTTGTGCTGACCCCGGTCATTTTTAAATAAGGATAGCTTTTGTCATCCCGGAACAAAATGTTGTACTTGGGATTTAGCGTCTTGATCAGGTTGTTTTCCAACAACAAGGCTTCGGCTTCGGAGCGCACCACGGTGGTCTCCATGCGCGCAATTTTGCTCACCATGTGGCCAATGCGTGAGCCACCATGATTTTTTTGAAAATAACTCGATACGCGCTTCTTTAGATTGATGGCTTTGCCAACATACAAGACATTGCCTTCAGCGTCGAAATAGCGATAGACCCCCGGCAGCGGCGACAAACTCGCCACATCACTGAGCAATTGCTCAGGGTGGCTTGAACCTAGGGCCTTTTGGGGCGACGATGAATTGGAATCTGGCAAAACAGGCATAGGGCCATATTGTGGACAATCTACCGCGTGAAAACAGGAAACCTTTGGGACATCTTTTGCAAAGTCATCGACAATTTCGGTGATATTGGCGTTTGCTGGCGTCTGGCCTCTGATCTGGCCGCGCGAGGCGAGCGGGTTCGCCTGTGGGTGGATGACCCTTCAGCACTTCAATGGATGGCGCCAACACTGCACCCACAGATTGAGGTGCGTAGTTGGAGTCAGCCTATACAAACTCAAAACCTGGAACCCAGTCAAATTTTATTGGAAGCATTTGGCTGTGAAATTGATCCTGAATTTATAGCTGCTTACGCCAGTTGGGTAAGGGCTTCAGGCCAAAAACCTGTATGGATCAATCTTGAATATTTGAGTGCAGAAGTCTTTGTTGAACGCAGCCACGGCCTGCCCTCCCCCGTGATGAGCGGCCCGGGTCGCGGCATGACCAAACACTTTTTTTACCCTGGCTTCACTGAAAAGACGGGCGGATTGCTCAGAGAACCCTCACTCGACGAGCGACATGCCCAATTTGACCGCGCTACATGGCTGGCTGAGCAAGGACTTGATGTGGGTTCTGAACAGCTTGTTTCCTTATTTTGTTATGAGCCACCGGCGCTTAATGACTTGTTGCAGCAACTGTCGAACGCTGACAAACCAACGCGCTTGCTGGTCACGGCAGGTCGTGCATGCACAGCTGTACAAACAGCAATTGAACACTTAAATGCTGCTGAGCCACTATGGAACGAGCTTGAGCAGCTATCTTTTTCATACTTACCATTATTTAACCAAGAAGACTTTGATCATCTGCTTTGGGCTTGTGACCTTAATTTTGTGCGCGGTGAAGACTCCTTGGTAAGGGCCATTTGGGCCAATAAGCCCTTTGTTTGGCATATTTACCCGCAGGATGACGAAGCCCACGCCCCCAAGCTTGAAGCTTTTTTGGCGCTGCTGCCGCTTAGCGAATCTTGGCATGCCTTTCACCGTGTCTGGAATGGCCTGCGCCACGAACCTTTGCCCAACATAGACCTTCCACAATGGCGAGTCGCGGCCACCGAGTTCATGGCGCGCCAAGTCAAACAAATTGATCTTGTCACTCAACTCATGGGGTTTGTGGCCAAAACCCATTAAAATAGAAGTCTTTGCGGAATTTGACTGGTGTTTCACCGTGTCACTCACGCCAACGTTCCTTTTCTCGCCGTGAGCTTTTGCGGCCTACTTTCACATTATCTCTATGAAAATCGCTCAAGAAATTCGTGCTGGCAACGTCATCATGCACGGCAAAGACCCTATGGTCGTCCTGAAAACAGAATACAGCCGCGGTGGCCGCAATTCGGCTACTGTGCGCATGAAGCTGAAAAGCTTGATCGCCAACTTCGGTACTGAAGTCGTCTTCAAAGCCGATGACAAGTTGGACCAAGTCATTCTGGACAAAAAAGAATGCACTTATTCCTACTTTGCTGAACCCATGTACATCTGCATGGACGAAGAGTTCAACCAGTATGAAGTCGAAGCCGAAAACATGGGTGATTCATTGAATTACCTCGAAGACGGCATGGCGCTTGAAGTCGTGTTTTACGACGAAAAAGCCATTTCCGTTGAAATGCCCACCAGCGTTGTGCGCGAAATCACTTGGACTGAGCCTGCTGTTAAAGGCGACACCTCAGGAAAAGTGCTTAAACCCGCCAAAATCTCCACAGGTTTTGACATTGGTGTGCCAATTTTTGTGGCCCAAGGCGACAAAGTTGAAATCGACACCCGTACTGGCGAATACAAAAAACGCGTCTAATCTTTAGCGCTTTTGTCCAAAGGCTTCTTCGGAAGCCTTTTTTTCGTCTGGAATTGACTCAAAGCTTGATTTAGCCGCAGTGACAAAATCTCAAGCCATCGTAATCTTGGTCCATGAAACCGACCCTGAACATATCAAGTAAGGCTGCGCAGCCCCAGGCTCTGCATGAAGTAGGCACCGAGTTGGTGTTAAGGCGCGTCGCCATTGATACGTACCGCGAAAACGTGGCCTACCTGCACCGGGATTGCGCGATTTATCGGGCAGAAGGTTTTCAGGCTTTGTCGAAAATCGAAGTCCAGTCAGCGGATAAGCGGATTTTGGCCAGCTTGAATGTGGTTGACGACCTCGCTTTGGTGGGCTGCCATGAGCTTGGACTTTCAGAAGATGCATTTTTGCAGCTAGGACTTGATGATGGCGCCACCGTGACCGTGTCACAGGCGGAACCGCCCTCCTCAATAGGTGCACTGCACCGAAAAATATCAGGGGAACGACTGAACGCTGAAGACTTCTATGCCATCGTCCGGGATATTGCGGCGCTGCGGTATTCAAAAATTGAGCTGACTGCCTTTGTGGTGGCCACCCAGCGCGACGAACTGGACCGCGAAGAGGTTTACTTTTTAACGCAGGCGATGGTGGCCAGTGGACGCACTCTTGATTGGCACGAGCCCTTGGTGGTGGACAAACACTGCATCGGCGGCATTCCCGGCAATCGAACTTCGATGCTGGTCGTGCCCATCGTGGCAGCACATGGGCTGCTTTGTCCCAAAACATCATCACGCGCCATCACCTCTCCGGCGGGCACAGCCGACACGATGGAGGTGCTAGCCAAGGTTGAGTTGCCTTTCGATTTACTGGCGGAGATCGTGCGAGAGCATCGCGGTTGTCTGGCGTGGGGCGGCACGGCCAATTTATCACCCGCTGACGACGTACTAATTTCAGTTGAACGTCCATTAGGCATCGATTCAGCGGGCCAGATGGTGGCGTCCATCCTATCCAAAAAAATTGCGGCCGGATCAACGCATTTGGTTCTTGATATCCCCATTGGTCCGACTGCCAAAGTGCGCTCCATGCCAGACGCTCAGCGTTTAAGACGACTTTTTGAATACGTCGCGTCACGCATGCACTTGTCGTTGGACGTCGTCATCACAGATGGTCGGCAACCTGTAGGCAACGGCATCGGCGCTGTTTTGGAGGCGCGTGATGTCATGCGTGTGCTTGAAAACGACCCAAGAGCGCCCATAGATTTACGGCAAAAATCTTTGCGCTTGGCTGGTCGTTTGATTGAATGCAGCCCCGATGTTCGGGGGGGAGATGGATTTGCCATCGCCAGAGATATTTTGGATTCAGGTCGTGCCTTGGCCAAAATGAACCAGATCATCAAAGCCCAGGGCATGAAGCCCTTTGACCACAACAACCCTGAGCTTGGTCAACTCAGTTTTGATGTCTTGGCCAAGGAGGGTGGCGTCATCACGGGTATAGATAACTTGCAAATGGCCACAATCGCCCGTTTGGCAGGCTCCCCCAAAGTCATCTGTGCAGGCGTTGACTTGTTTCAAAAGCTGGGGGACGCCGTTGTGAAGGGCGATATTTTGTACCGTGTTTACGCCCAGTATTCGAGTGACTTGCACTTTGCGCGCCAGGCGAGTCTTAAATCAAGTGGGTACACCGTTGGACTGTTAGGTGATGTGCCACACGTTTTCGTCGAGTTCTAATGATGCCCCGCATCAAGCCAACCCTGCTTTTCTTTGAAGATGAGCAAGCCAGTGCAGAGCGGCTGGCTGATGCCGCAAATCTGAATTTGGCACGCATTGAGCGCCATCGTTTTCCTGATGGAGAAATCAAACTTCGTTTGCCTGACACACTCCCCACGCGTGTGGTGATCTTGCGCAGCTTGCATCAGCCCAATGAGAAACTCATTGAGTTGTTACTGACCTGCAAGACCGCCAAAGTGCTTGGCGCCAAGCACTTGTTGCTGGTGACGCCGTATTTGGCGTACATGCGCCAGGATAAGGCGTTTCTAAGCGGCGAGGCCATCAGTCAAAAAATTGTAGGAAGTTTTTTGGCGCAACTTGTGGATGCCGTCATCGCGGTAGACCCACACCTTCATCGCGTCAAGTCACTTCAACAAGCTATTCCCGTAGCCCAGGCACTCGCCATTTCTGCAGCACCACTTTTATCGGATGTGATTGCAGCACGGGAAGCAAACCCCTTATTGATCGGCCCCGATGAGGAATCGCTGCAATGGGTTTCCCAGGCGGCCTCACGCCATCATTTTGATTTTGGTGTTTGTCGAAAAATCAGACTAGGTGACCACTCGGTCCAGATCGAATTACCGCCGATTTCAGTAGCAGGACGCCATGTGGTTCTGGTGGACGACGTCGCCAGTACTGGTCAAACACTTGCGAGCACTGCACAACTACTTTTAGGCGCAGGGGCTAAATCCGTGGCTGTAGCGGTCACCCATGCGCTATTTGCACAAGATGCCATCCAAAAAATACAAAGTGCAGGCGTGCAGTACATATGGAGCACCGACAGCATTCCCCATGCCAGCAATGTCATCTACCTCGCCTCATGTCTCGCTGAAGCGATCGCCAAGATCTACGGGGAACATTAATTTATAGGCAAGCGCTGAAACTTTTCTTGATGTTTATCAAGATATAAAAACAGGGCTTGCGTAGTATGGGTTCTTTGCTTCAATTCTCAGGAGGATTTTTATGAACGATATGTCCGTGCTTCAAAAAGACAAACTAATGGCAGACTTGCGCGTTGTAATTTCTGATGCAGAAGCCTTGTTGAAAATGACGGCTGATGAAATGAGCGAAAGCGCAGTTGATATTCGTAGCCGTGTAAAAAGCAGGCTTGATCAAGCCAAAGTCGACCTCATTCACTTGCAAGAGACGGCAGTGGCCAAGGCCAAAGCAGCCGGTCACGCAGCGGATGAATACGTTCATGAAAGTCCTTGGAAATCCATCGGCATTGCCTCGGGCGTGGGCTTGGTGATTGGTTTACTGATAGGTCGCCGATAAGCTAATCGTTTCAATGGCTGAATTAAATCAGGAGACGGGGCTTCTCGTCTCTTTCAAGCGCCTGTGTGCCACCGTTCTGGAGATTGGGCAAGTTCGACTTGAACTCGTTGGCACCGAGCTTGAACTTGAGAAAAAACGCTTGTTTGAAGGCTTGCTTTGGGCTTTGTCCGCGCTGCTTGTGTTGGGCTTAGGATTGGTTCTCCTTTGCGGCTTTATTATTTTGTTGTTTTGGGAGGGCTATCGCCTTCCAGCCATTGGCGTGCTGGCCTTGATTTTTTTATGTGGCGCCGTCGCCCTGTTGATACAGGCCCGTCAACGGCTTAGCAACCCCAAAGGCATGTTCAGTGCCAGCGTTACGGAACTCAACAAAGATTGTCTTGCCCTCAAACCCAAAGCATGAACAAGACAGAACTGCTGATTCGACAACAAAATCTTTTGCAGAAAAGTGCCGTGCTGCGTGAGCGTGTTCAAGTTCAATCGGCCTTACTGATTAAACCGCTGTGGGTGCTTGACCAAGGCAAGCTAGGCGTGCAGTGGCTGTCTCGCCATCCGGTTTGGCCGGCCAGTGCGCTGCTTTTAGTGGCGGTGCTTAGGCCGCGCCGTACCTTGGTTTGGGGTGGGCGCCTGTGGCGCGCTTGGAAGGCTTACCGATCATTCAAAACATGGATGATTACAAAGCCTAAAAACTAGGGCTATAGATAGCCTTAATAGTTTCCGTGCTTTCTAGGTTTGCCAATAATTGGGCTCACAATGGAACCTATGGACAACACACACAAGCTGACCGAACGACGTCTGGCCGATGCCTGGGCTGAGTTACAAAATCATTCGGATCAAGGCAACCCGCTTCAAGCGGATGCCTACCGCCTCGCCTTCGCGGACCCTGAGTTTTTATTACGCAGGGAAACTCGTGGCATTCGATTTCAACTTGAAATGCTCAAGCCCGATATCGATCAAACCGAGCAAGGCATTGAAAACACGATTGTTGTTTTTGGCAGCGCCCGTTTTCCGGCGCCTGAAGATGCTCAAAAAACATTTGAGCTTGCAGAGAAAAGCGGCGACCCTGCGGCCTTAAAACTTGCCCAGAGACACCTCCGAAATTCCCAATACTATGATCAGGCGCGCTTGTTTGCACGTTTGGTTGCGGGTCACAGCGCGCATTTACGGCGTGAAGAACGCCTGTTTATTGCCACCGGCGGTGGGCCCGGCATCATGGAGGCCGCCAACCGAGGGGCCCATGAAATGGGCGCACCCAGCGTAGGCTTGAACATTGCCTTGCCGCATGAGCAAAGCGCCAACCCCTACGTCACCCCCACACTCAGTTTTAAGTTTCATTACTTTGCCTTGCGCAAAATGCACTTCATGATGCGCGCCAAGGCTTTGGTCGCCTTTCCGGGTGGGTTTGGTACGCTGGACGAACTGTTTGAAGTCATCACTTTGGTTCAAACCCGCAAAGCCAAACCGGTGCCTATTGTTTTATATGGCACCGAGTACTGGAAGCGACTTTTTAATACCGATGTGATGCTAGAAGAAGGCGTTATTTCTGAGCAGGATCTCGAACTTTTTTCTTACGTCGATGATCCCCAAACCGCCTGGGAAGCCATCAAAGGTTTTTACAACCTTTAAGTGTTGGCGGCCGTGCGTTTGAATAGCAACACAACCGCCCGTGCTTCCATGGCCTGTCCAAGGCCAACCGGTCCCATTTTTTCAGATGTCTTGGCTTTGACGTTGATCTGATCCACGTCGATGCTCAAAAATGACGCGATGTGCTCGCGCATGGCTTGGATGTGGGGCATCAGCTTGGGCGCTTGGGCCACCACGGTGCTGTCCACGTTGCCGATTTCAAACCCTTTTACCCTCACACGCCGTGCTGCCTCGGCCAGTAAGACCCCTGAATCTGCGCCCTTGAACTTAAAATCGGTGTCGGGGAAGTGCGTGCCAATATCGCCTAAGGCAGCAGCGCCCAAGAGGGCGTCGGTGATGGCGTGCAACAACACATCAGCATCCGAGTGGCCCAGCAAGCCGAGGTGATACGGGATGTCCACACCACCAATGATGAGTTTTCGGTCAGGAACCAGCGCGTGAATATCCCAACCTTCGCCAATTCTGAAATTCATGTGTTGCGTCCTTTTTGTCTAGCCAACAGCACGGCTTCCGCCAGCGCAAAATCTTCCGGGTATGTCACTTTGAAGTTTTGGGCGCTGCCGGGGACCAATTTGGGGCTTAAACCCAAGGCTTCCATCGCGCTGGATTCATCTGTCACGTGATCACCGCTTTGTTGAAGCGCATCAATCAAAGGGCCGATGCGAAACATTTGCGGAGTTTGGGCCAACCATTTGTCGTGTCGATCCAGCGTGCTCGCCACACGACCGTCGACTTCGGACTTGAGCGTGTCGGGCAACTTGTGCGCCAACAAACCCCCAACCGCATCCCCAGCACAGGCGTCGATCAGTTGGGTGATTTGAGCCGGTGTGATCAGGCAGCGGGCGGCGTCATGCACCAAAACCCAGTCGTCAGGGGCTGCACCACACTCCAGCAGATAAATTAAACCATTAAAAACGCTGGTAGCCCTTGTAGGACCGCCACAAGGCGCTATTAAAAGAGATGTTGATTCAGAGGCCAGAAACTCGTCCCCTGGTGACACCACCACGGTGATTTGGTTTATTTGAGGCACTTTGGCAAATGCAGAAAGCGTGTGCAGTACCAGTGGCTTGCCCAACAGGGGCTGGTACTGCTTGGGGCCGCTGGCGCCTGAGCGCACACCAGCGCCCGCACAAGGAATGAGCGCCCAAAAGTGCGCAGTGGGTGACTGAAGGCCGGGGGGATTCTGGAGGGGTTCGGGAACAAGCATGTGGGCATTCTAAAATGCACGAAGGCCAAAACACCCCCCGTCTCAATTCGGGGGGTGTTTTGTATTTGTGTTTTTGATTTTTTCGCATCGCCACGCTTGGCATCAGGCAACTCATGGATTTACCCAAACTCACCCCCGGCAAACGCTATACCCTGCCCCGCCCCACGGGCTCGGCGGATGCCCTGTTACTGGCGCAACTGGGGCTGCGTGAAAAAACCCAAGGCAAACTCACAGCGATCGTGACCGCCAATGCCGTGGACGCCCAGCGTCTGATTGACGAGATGGCTTTTTTTGCCCCCGACTTGCGTTGTGTCTTGTTCCCGGACTGGGAAACACTGCCTTACGATGCCTTTTCGCCGCACCAGGATTTAATCAGCGAGCGTCTGGCGACCCTGTGGCGCATCAGCCAGCGCGACAAAGACACCGGCGCGGATGTGGTGGTGGTCCACGCCACGACCGCGCTTTACCGTCTGGCCCCCCCGAGCTTTTTGGCTGGCTACACCTTTGAATTCAAGGTCAAGCAAAAGCTTGATGAAGCCAAGTTCAAAGCCCAACTCACGCTGGCAGGCTACAGCCACGTCACCCAAGTGGTCAGTCCCGGCGAGTACGCCGTGCGTGGTGGCTTGATTGATTTGTTTCCCATGGGTAGCCTCGTGCCGTTCAGGGTCGATTTGTTTGACGACGAGATCGACAGCATTCGCACCTTTGACCCTGACAGTCAGCGCAGTCTCTATCCTGTGCCCGAAGTTCGCCTGTTGCCAGGGCGCGAGTTTCCAATGGATGACGAGGCGCGGGCGCGTTTTCGCAACCGCTGGCGCGAGCTGATGGAGGGTGACCCGACCAAGAGCCGTATTTACAAAGACATGGGCAACGGTGTGGCGACTGCCGGCATTGAGTATTACCTGCCCTTGTTCTTTGAAGAAACCGCCACGGTGTTTGACTACCTCGGCACGCAGGCCACCGTGGTCTTGCATGGCGATCTTGAGCCCGCGTTTCAGCATTTTTGGCAAGACACCAAAGACCGCTACCGCCTGGTACAAGGCGACCCCGAGCGCCCCGCCCTCCCCCCCGAGTCCTTGTTTTTAGGCATCGAGCAGTTTTACGCCCGCGTGAACCAATACCCGCAGCTGGTCATCAAAGCCCCCGGTGAACAAAACGCAGACTTCGTGGAGCTTGCCACGCTGCCCCCCCTCACCGTCGTGCGGGGGGCTGAAGATCCCTTGGCGCGTCTAAAAGATCATATCAAGCTGTCCAAGCAGCGCGTGCTGATCCTGGCTGAGAGTGACGGACGGCGCACCAGTTTGCTGGATTTTTTGCACGCCAGCCACTTAAGCCCGCCCACCTTCGACTCCCTGGCCGAATTTGAGCGCAGCGACGAGGCATTGGGCATTGCCACCTCCTCGCTCAACACCGGCTTTGCCTGGCTGGAAGCTGGCATTGATTTTGTAACTGAAACAGAGCTTTTTGCCGCTGGCCCCACCACGCGCCGCCGCAAAAAACAGGAGCAGGTCAGCGACGTCGAAGCGCTTATCAAAGACCTGAGCGAGCTCAATGTAGGCGACCCGGTGGTGCATTCGGCTCACGGCATTGGCCGTTACCACGGCTTAATTAACCTCGATTTGGGCAACAAACTACCCAACGGCGAGCCCGAGTTTCAGGAGTTTTTGCACCTGGAATACGCCGACAAAGCCACCTTGTATGTGCCGGTGAGCCAGCTACAACTCATCAGCCGCTACACCGGCGTGAGCGCTGATGAGGCGCCCCTGCACCGCCTGGGCTCTGGCGTGTGGGACAAAGCCAAGCGCAAAGCCGCCGAGCAAGTGCGCGACAGCGCTGCTGAATTGCTGAACATTTACGCCCGCCGCGCCGCCCGCGAAGGCTTTGCCTTCCGCTACTCGCCCAGCGATTACGAGATTTTTGCCAACGACTTTGGCTTTGAAGAAACACCGGACCAGAAGGCCGCCATTCACGCCGTCATCCAAGACATGATCAGCCCGCGCCCGATGGACCGCCTTATTTGCGGCGACGTCGGCTTTGGCAAAACCGAAGTCGCGCTGCGCGCCGCCTTCATCGGCATCACCGGCGGCAAACAAGTCGCTCTGTTGGCCCCCACGACGCTCTTGGCCGAGCAGCATTACCAAACGCTGGTGGATCGCTTTGCCAAATGGCCTGTCAAAGTGGCTGAGATGAGCCGCTTCAGATCAGCCAAAGAAATCACCGCCGCCCTAAAAGGCCTGGCCGATGGCACGGTCGATATTGTGGTGGGCACCCACAAGTTGCTCAGCCAAAGCACCAAGTTCAAAGACCTGGGCCTGCTCATCATTGACGAAGAACACCGTTTTGGCGTGCGCCACAAAGAGCAAATCAAGGCGCTACGCGCCGAGGTGGATTTGCTCACTCTGACCGCCACCCCTATTCCCCGCACACTGGGCATGGCGCTGGAAGGGCTGCGCGATTTAAGCGTGATTGCCACCGCCCCGCAACGCCGTCTGGCCATCAAGACCTTTGTGCGCACCGAAGGCAATGGCGTCATTCGCGAGGCCGTGCTGCGCGAACTCAAGCGGGGTGGACAGGTTTATTTCTTGCACAACGAGGTCGAGACCATCGAGAACCGACGCGCCAAACTAGAAGAACTGCTGCCCGAGGCCCGCATTGCCGTGGCCCACGGCCAAATGCCCGAGCGCCAGTTGGAAAGCGTGATGCGCGACTTTGTGGCTCAGCGCTTTAACGTGCTGCTGTGCTCCACCATTATTGAGACCGGCATTGACGTGCCCACCGCCAACACCATCGTCATGAGCCGCGCCGACCGATTTGGCTTGGCACAGTTGCACCAGTTGCGCGGCAGGGTGGGCCGAAGCCACCACCAAGCCTACGCCTACCTGATGGTGCCCGACCTGGAAGGCCTCACCAAACAAGCCAGCCAGCGGCTAGATGCCATTCAGCAAATGGAAGAACTCGGCTCAGGTTTTTACCTGGCCATGCACGATCTGGAAATACGGGGTGCGGGCGAGGTGCTGGGCGAAAACCAGAGCGGCAACATGTTGGAGGTCGGCTTTCAGCTCTACAACGAGATGCTTTCAGAGGCCGTGCGCTGCCTCAAGGCGGGAATAGAGCCCGACTTGCTCAGCCCTTTAAATGTCACCACCGACATCAACCTGCACGCACCAGCACTTTTGCCGGACGACTACTGCGGCGATGTGCACCTGCGCCTGTCCTTTTACAAGAAACTCGCCACTGCCAAAACCGCCGACCAAATCGACAGCCTGCTTGAAGAGCTGGTGGACCGCTTCGGCAAACTCCCCCCACAGGCCCAAACGCTCATCGATGTGCACCGCCTGCGCGTACTCAGCGCCCCGTTTGGCGTGGTCAAGGTCGATGCCGCACCGGGCGTGATCACCATCACCTTCAAGAAAAACCCGCCCATCGACCCGATGAAAATCATCACCATGATTCAAAAGCACAAGCACATCAAACTGGCCGGTAGCGAAAAACTGCGCATTGAGCGCGAACTGCCAGAGACCAAAGACCGTGTGCTCATGGTGCGCGATGTGCTTAAAAACCTGGGACAGCCGGTTATTTAGTCAAAATAGGCCTTTGGACCAATAGAATAATGCTTAACCAGCTATCAAAACAATAGTAACCATTTCAACATGACCTCCACAGAATTTGCCCCTGGCCTCGTCATCAACGGCTTCACACCGCCTTTGAACCTGCACGACTTCAAATTAATCGCCTTCGACATGGATTCCACCCTGATCAACATCGAGTGTGTGGACGAAATTGCCGATGCGGTGGGCCGCAAGTCTCAAGTGGCGGCCATCACCGAAGCCACGATGCGGGGTGAAATTGCTGACTTCAAGGAAAGTTTGCGCCAACGGGTGGCCTTGCTCAAGGGCGTGACGGTGGCGGATATGGAACGTGTGTTTAATGAGCGGCTGCAACTCAACCCCGGCGCGGCCGAGTTGGTGGCGACCTGCAAAGAAGCGGGGTTGAGGGTGCTGCTGGTCTCTGGTGGCTTCACATTTTTTGCCGACCGCGTGCAGGACCTGCTTAACATTGACTACACACGTTCCAATGTGCTGGAAATTGAAGCAGGTGTTCTTACTGGCAAGATGGTTGATCAGCCTTGGGGCGACATTTGCGACGGGGCTGAAAAACGCCGAATGTTGCTCCAAACCTGTGCCGATTTAGGCATATCGCACAAGCAAGCCATTGCCATGGGCGACGGTGCCAATGACTTGCCCATGATGGCCGAAGCCGGTTTGTCCGTGGCCTACCACGCCAAACCGAAGGTGCGTGAACAAGCGATGGTCGCCATCAACTCGGGTGGTTTGGATCGGCTACTGACTCTTTTCTAAACCCTGATGTCACGCCTTCACCGCCTCCTGCCGTTTCTTAATTGGCCTCGCCCCGACGCCACGCTCTTGCGTAGCGAGGTGCTCGCGGGTTTAACGGTGGGTTTGATGGTGATTCCGCAGGGTGTCGCGTATGCAGCGCTCGCGGGCATGCCTTTGGTCACCGGCATTTACGCCTCATTGCTACCTGCGTTGTTGGCGGTTTTGTTCAGTTCATCAACAAGACTGTCTGTGGGGCCAACGGCCCTGACTTGTCTGTTGGTCGCCTCCTCACTCACCGGACTGGCTGAACCGGGAAGCGCGCAATGGGTTGAGTTGGCGGTCTGGCTGGCTCTGCTTTCCGGTCTGCTTCAGCTTGCACTGGGTTTCATGCGCTTTGGCTGGTTGCTCAATTTGGTAAGTGCGCCCGTGCTGATGGCGTTTACGCAAGCCGCAGCGGTGCTGATTATTGTTTCCCAATTACCCGCCTTGTTTGGCTTTTCCTCGGTCGCAAGCGCCTGGCTGCAGCCGCAAAGCGTGCATTTGCCCTCGGTCGTTTTTGGCTTAGCAAGTTTTGTCCTCCTGCAACTTGCCCGGCGCTGGCGCCCTGCTTTTCCTAGTGTGGTGGTCATTGTGCTGGCTGCGGCTGGCCTGAGCGCCTGGTTTCATTACACCGGCAGCGTGGTCGGGCGCTTGCCCGAAGGTTTGCCCATGCTTTACGTGCCCACTTTGCCGAGTTGGTCAATGCTGGGAAATTTGGTGCTGCCCACGTTGATCATTTCAATGGTGAGCTTTTTGGAGACCGCCTCAAGCGCCAAAGCCGACAACGAAAGCCAGGGGCAACGCTGGAATCAGGACCAGGATTTGATTGGCCAAGGGATTGCCAAACTGGCCTCTGGTCTCTGCGGCGCCTTTCCTACCAGTTCTTCTTTTTCACGCTCGGCACTCTATTTGTACGCTGGCGCCCGCTCGGGTTGGGCCACCGTGGCGTCAGTCCTTGTTGTGCTTTTCGTTCTGCTTTTATTTCTGCCCGTGCTCAGCCATGTGCCCAGGCCGGTACTGGCTGCCATTGTGGTGGTGCCGGTATTGGGGTTGATCAACCCGCAAGCTTTCTTAAAGCTCTGGCGTATCTCGACCATCGAGGCGGGTATTGCCATCTCAACCTTTGTCATTACCTTGCTGACGGCGCCGCAACTTTACTGGGGCGTGCTCAGTGGCGTGTTAATGGCCTTGACTCATTATTTGTACCAAAGCCTGCACCCGCGCATCATAGAAGTGGGTTTGCATCCGGATGGCAGTTTGCGCGACCGGCATTTGTTGAACTTGCCCCCTTTGGCGCCTCGTGTCTATGCCTTGCGCATGGATGCAGCGCTCGACTTTGCCACCTCAAGTAGTTTTGAGCGAGCCGTTATCGAACATCTTGCAAAGCACCCTGACATCCGACATGTTTGCCTGTTTGCACAACCTATCAATCGTATTGATGC
>CANBUY010000038.1 GCA_947372745.1 Comamonadaceae bacterium
CCACCTCAATCGCCTCCAGCACCCTTGCCCGCTCAACAGCCCCCAGCCGAAAACGATCCGCCACCACGTCCAGCACCTTGCGGGGGCCTGTCAGCGTGGCCACTTCGCGCTGCGCCTGTACCTTGGTAAAGCCACTAACGGAGAGCCACTGCTCAATCTCTTCGGGCGTCGTGACAGCGGGAAGCTCCACTGAGAACGTCACCGCCAAGCGCACGTCCGCATTGCCAGCGCGCGCCACCATTTGCGCATATATGGTTTCCGGGGAATCGTGCCGCACGGACTGGGCCGTTTCGCGGTCAAACAACTGGCCAGCACGGGCAAACAAAAGTTTGAGGTGGTCATTGAGCTCGGTCATCGTCCCCACGGTGGAGCGCGACGATCGGACCGGGTTGGTCTGGTCAATGGCAATGGCAGGCGGTACACCCTCCACCTTGTCGACCGCCGGTTTGTCCATGCGGTCCAAAAATTGGCGTGCATAGGCCGAAAAAGTTTCGACGTAACGGCGCTGGCCCTCGGCAAAGAGGGTATCAAACACCAAACTGGATTTACCCGAGCCGCTGGGGCCGGTCACCACCGTCAACTCACCCGTGCGAATATCGAGGTCAATGTTTTTGAGGTTGTGCTGGCGAGCACCGCGAATGCGGATGAGACCGTGTGGCATGTCTTGATGTCTTTCCTGTTGGGGCCAGACATTTTAGGCAGATCAGCTTGCCACACACGAACACGGGGTCTTGGAGCACCAAGCCCCGAATGTTGCTTTATTTGCTGGCGCTGGCTGGAGCAGACGCGGCAGCGGCCACCGGAGCGGAGGCGGTAGCTTCAGGGGCATGAACGGCTTCTGCACCGTGTTTTTCACCACCCATATCAATATCCCCGCCCTTGCTCAAGATATAAAGAGCCAACGCGGCAAAAACAACAAATCCGACGGCAATTTTCCACATACTATTTACCTGAAAGTTAACGGTTGATACTTAAAAAAGAGCCCTCTGTGCGAGGGCTCTTTTTTAAGCCAGGTGGCCAAAAATGGCGCACCTGGAATTTCTACACGGGATTAGTCGTTGGCGTAGATATCTACGTCTTTAGTCTCTTTAACGAACAGCATACCGATAACAAAAGTCATGCCGGCAATGATGATGGGGTACCACAAGCCGTTGTACATGTTACCGGTTTGCGCCACGATGGCAAAAGCCGTTGTGGGCAACAAGCCACCGAACCAACCGTTACCAATGTGGTAAGGCAAGCTCATGGAGGTGTAGCGAATACGGGTGGGGAACATCTCCACCAGCATGGCGGCAATAGGGCCGTAAACCATCGTAACCAAAATCACCAAGTAGGTGAGGATGGCGACCACGGTAACTTTGTCGAACTTGGCCATGTCAGCCTTGGCTGGGTAGTTGGCCGTCTTCAAAGCTGCAGCAACGTCTTTCTTGAACGCATCGCCCTTGGCTTTGGCTTCAGCCGCTGGCAAGCCTTTGGAGCTGTAGCTGGTGATCACTGTTTCGCCAATTTTGATGGTGGCAGGAGCACCTGCAGCACCGGCAGCGTTCTCATAGCTCACCGAAGAACCGGCCAACACTTGTTTGGCGATATCGCATGAGCTGGTGAACTTGACTGTGCCTGTGGGGTTGAACTGGAACGAGCATTCTTTGTCATCAGAGGTCACCACGACTTTGTTAGCCGCTTGCGCTGCTGCCAAATCAGGGTTAGCGGCCTTGGTCAAAGCCGTAAACACAGGGAAGTAGGTGAGTACAGCCAACAAGCAACCGGCCATGATGATCGGCTTGCGGCCAATCTTGTCAGACCAGGCACCAAACACGATGAAGAAAGGTGTTCCGATGATCAGGGAGATAGCGACCATGATATTGGCCGTGGCACCGTCCACCTTGAGGGCTTGTGTCAGGAAGAACAAAGCGTAGAACTGACCCGAGTACCAAACCACGGCTTGACCGGCTGTCAGACCAACCAAAGCCAAGATCACGATCTTCAGATTTTTCCACTGACCGAATGACTCAGACAAAGGCGCTTTGGAAGTCTTGCCTTCAGCCTTCATCTTGGCAAAAGCGGGGGACTCGTTCATGCTCAAACGGATGTAAACCGACACGGCCAACAACAGAATGGACACGATAAAGGGAACGCGCCATCCCCATTCAGCAAAAGCAGCTTCGCCGATAGCGGTACGGGTACCCAAAATCACCATCAAGCTCAAGAACAAGCCCAGAGTGGCGGTAGTCTGAATCCAGGAGGTGTAAGCACCCCGTTTGCCATGAGGCGCGTGCTCTGCCACATAAGTAGCAGCACCACCGTACTCACCACCCAATGCCAGACCTTGCAACATGCGCAGGGCAATCAGAATCACGGGCGCTGCGACACCAATGGACGCATAGTTTGGCAAGATACCCACAATGAAAGTGGACAAACCCATGATCAAAATAGTGACCAAGAAGGTGTACTTGCGGCCAATCATGTCACCCAAACGGCCAAAGAAAATGGCGCCAAAAGGACGAACGATAAAGCCTGCGGCAAAAGCCAGCAGCGCAAAAATGAAGGCAGAACCTTCATCTAAACCGCTGAAGAATTGCTTGGCAATAATCGCGGCGAGTGAGCCGTAAAGGTAGAAGTCATACCATTCAAAAACAGTACCCAAAGACGAAGCGAAGATGACTTTCTTCTCTTCGGCTGTCATTGGCCGGGCGGCCGCTGCTGTTGCCATATTTATGTCTCCAAAATGTTTAACAGGTGACGCCAGAAATAGCATCCGGATAGAAATATCCCGTGCGAGGCTGACATGATTCTGACGAAAAATAGTCTAAAAAAAATACGGCGTAATGCACACTTTTTACCTCTGGTAGTTACCCTTGCACACATTTTCATGATGCGAAATATTTGACAAAAATACCCGAATTCATCGAGAAATCCCCTGTCAAATTTCCAAAATCAGGCTTCGAAAAATTTATGCATTTTTTATAGCCGCACTAAAAACAGGGTTGCTTAAATGATTAATCGTCACCTGTAAGGGCATGGTCAGTCCTCGTTGACATCATCCATAAATGCGCTTCTGTGCATGCTTCTCAACCTGATTCAAACCATATATAGGAGGTTCACATGACTGATCCGGTGATCCAAAAAATACAGAGTCATCCCAAGTACCTGGAACTCAAGTCAAAGCGTAACGGCTTTGGCTGGTTCTTGACGATGTTCATGATGGTCGTCTACTACGGCTATATCGCGCTCATCGCGTTCAACAAACCTTTCCTTGCGCAGCCCATAGGTGCTGGCGTGACCTCTTTAGGCATCCCAATCGGGATGGGCGTCATTGTGTTCACCATCGTGATCACGGCCATTTACGTGCGCCGTGCCAACAGCGAGTTTGATGACTTGACCGCTGATATTTTGAAAGACGTGTCCAAATGAACATGGCAAAAACAACTTTTATCGCGCTGCTGGCGCTTTTGGCATCTGGTCTGGCCCTGGCCGCCGGCGCCGATCTCGGACAGGTTGAAAAACAACCCACTAATTGGGTGGCCATCAGCATGTTTGGTGGCTTTGTCATCATGACCCTGTTCATCACTAAATGGGCTGCTGCCAAGACCAAGTCAGCCGCTGACTTTTACACCGGCGGTGGCGGCATCACCGGTTTCCAAAACGGCTTGGCGATTGCCGGCGACTACATGTCCGCCGCTTCGTTTTTGGGTATTTCAGCCGCAGTCATGGCCTCTGGCTATGACGGTCTGATTTACTCCATCGGCTTTTTGGTCGGCTGGCCCGTCATCACCTTCCTGATGGCAGAACGCTTGCGTAACCTCGGCAAATTCACATTTGCTGACGTCGCAGGCTACCGCTTCCAGCAAAAACCAATCCGCATCTTTGCCGCCTCTGGCACATTGGTGGTGGTTGCGTTTTACCTGATTGCCCAAATGGTGGGTGCGGGTGCCCTGATCAAACTGCTGTTCGGCCTGGATTACTGGCTGGCTGTGGTTATTGTGGGCGCGTTGATGATGGTCTATGTGCTGTTCGGCGGCATGACGGCCACCACTTGGGTGCAGATCATCAAGGCGTGCTTGCTGCTCGCGGGCGTCACGTTCATGGCCTTCATGGTCATGTCCAACTACGGCTTCAGCTTTGAAGCCCTGTTTGCAGCGGGCGTCAAGGTCAAAACCCAGCTGGCGATCAACGGCGGCAAAACGCAGATTGATGCAGATGCCATTGGCCTGGCACTCATGGGGCCCGGTGGTTTTGTGAAAGACCCCATCTCAGCCATCTCTTTCGGTATGGCACTGATGTTCGGCACCGCTGGTTTGCCTCACATTCTGATGCGCTTCTTCACAGTGCCCGATGCCAAGCAAGCCCGCAAATCCGTGCTGTGGGCGACGACCTGGATTGGCTACTTCTACGTGCTGATTTTCATCATCGGCTTTGGCGCGATCACCTTGGTTTTGACCAACCCCGAATTTGCTGATACCGCCAAAGGCATCATCAAAGGTGGTGGTGGTTCGGCCAATATGGCAGCCGTTCTGGTGGCTAAAGCCGTTGGTGGCAATGTGTTCTTCGGCTTTATCTCCGCAGTCGCTTTTGCCACCATTTTGGCTGTGGTCGCCGGTTTGACCTTGTCAGGTGCGTCTGCTGTGTCACATGACATCTACGCCACCGTGATCAAACAAGGTAAAGCTGACAGCGCTTCTGAGCTCAAAGTGTCTCGTATCACGACTGTGGTGCTGGGCATCGTGGCCGTGGCTCTGGGCATTGCTTTTGAGAAGCAAAACATCGCCTTCATGGTGTCTTTGGCCTTTGCGATTGCCGCATCAGCCAACTTCCCTGTGTTGTTCATGTCGGTGCTCTGGAAAGATTGCACTACCAAGGGCGCGGTTATTGGAGGCTTCCTGGGTCTGATCTCCTCCGTGGCGCTGACCGTCGTGTCACCTTCGGTTTGGGAAGCGACTTTGGGCAACCCTAAAGGTTCGGCACTGTTCCCTTACACATCGCCTGCCTTGTTCTCCATGACCATCGGCTTTGTCGGCATCTGGTTGTTCTCCATTCTGGATCGCAGCCCTAACGCCGCCAAAGAACGTGCAGCCTTCCCAGCGCAGCAAGTGCGTTCGGAAACCGGCTACGGCGCGTCAGGTGCATCGGGTCATTAATCACCCATGAAAAACCGGGCCTAGAGCCCGGTTTTTTTATGGCCCGTTCAGGCGATGCGCTCGAGGATAAGAACGGCGAAGAAGCCCAAGGCCGTTATCACAGTCCACTTCAGCGTTAGCAGTCCATACCGTTTAAATTGCGGCGCGCCAGTGGCTGCATAAAAGGCGAACGAGACCAAGGCCCCGAGCAAGAGCATCAAAAAAAGCCATCGAAAGAGAAGCATCTTTGCTTTTTAATTAATTAGAAACTATTACCAGGCGCTGGCGAGTTGGGCAAAGCCTTTGGGAGCCTGTTTGTCGTCATCAATGGTCACCACCTCCCACGCGTCTGTGCGCTTGAGCAATTCCCGCAGGAGCAGGTTATTGAGTCCGTGGCCTGAGCGTCGGGCGCTGTAGCTGGCCAAAAAGGGTTTCCCGATCAAATAGAGGTCGCCCATGGCATCAAGAATCTTGTGCTTGACGAATTCGTCATCGTAGCGAAGCCCCTCGGCGTTCAAGATTTTGTAGTCGTCCATCACGATGGCATTGTCCAGACCTCCGCCCAAGGCAAGCCCGTTGGCACGCATCATTTCGACATCTTTGGTGAAACCAAAAGTACGGGCGCGGGCAATGTCTTTGGCATAAGAGTCAATGCTCATGTCAAACTCAACACGTTGCCCCGTGGCGTCTACCGCCGGATGGTCAAAATCAATTTCAAAACTGAGTTTGTAGCCGTGATACGGCTCAAGCCGAGCCCACTTCTCGGAGGCACCCTGCCCTTCGCGCACTTCTACCGGTTTGGTTAAACGGATAAAGCGTCGGGGTGCATTTTGTAATTCAATGCCTGCGCTTTGGAGCAAAAAAACAAAGGAAGCGGCTGAACCGTCGAGAATCGGAATCTCTTCGGCCGTAATGTCTACATACAGGTTGTCAACACCTAGACCAGCACAGGCTGACATCAAATGCTCAACCGTGAAAACCTTGACATCCCCCTTGGACAGGGTGGAGGCCAAGCGGGTGTCCGTCACGGCCATCGCCGAAACAGGGATGTCAACCGGCTGAGGTAAATCTACCCGCCGAAAGACGATGCCGGTATCAGGCTGCGCGGGACGCAGCGTGATCTCTACGCGTTGACCTGAATGCAGGCCAACGCCAACGGCACGGGTAAGGGATTTAAGGGTTCTTTGCTTGATCACAGAGGGATTTTATCAATCCGCCTGTTTCCGTAAAAAGGCCGGGATTTCAAAGTCATCCATACCACCTGAAGCAAGCGCATCCACCTTGGCCGCAGCTTGTGTACGGTCACGCGTGCGCCAAACACTGGGGGTGGCCATTGAATGGTAATCAGGCTGAGCCAAACCTGCGGGTGCCATGCTGGAGGCGCCCATGCCGGAGCTCAAAGAGCCGCTGGCGATGGCATGGCTTGCAGACACCTGGAAAGGCACGTTGTCGGTACCAGTGCGTTGCAGCACTTGCAACTGGGGCTTGGCACGAACGCCTTGGCGGCTCAAACCTGTGGCCACCACGGTGACACGAATCTGGTCGCCCAATTCGTCGTCGTAAGCGGTGCCATAAATGACGTGAGCATCGGGTGAGGCATACGCCCGAATGGTGTTCATGGCGAGCTTGGATTCGCTCAGCTTCAAGGAGCCTTTAGCCGCAGTGATCAACACCAGTACGCCTTTGGCGCCTGACAGGTCGATACCTTCAAGCAATGGGCAGGCCACGGCTTGTTCAGCTGCAATACGCGCCCGGTCTGGACCAGCGGCTACTGAAGTGCCCATCATGGCTTTTCCGGGCTCACCCATCACGGTGCGCACGTCTTCAAAGTCGACGTTCACATCGCCAGGCACATTGATAATTTCAGCAATACCGCCGACCGCATTTTTAAGCACGTCGTTGGCATGTCCAAACGCCTGATCCTGGGTCACGTCATCACCCAACACATCAAGCAACTTCTCGTTCAGGACGACAATCAGGGAGTCCACATTGGCTTCAAGTTCAGCCAGACCGCTGTCCGCATTGGTCATGCGGCGACCGCCTTCGAAGTCGAAAGGCTTAGTAACGACGCCAACAGTCAAAATACCCATCTCACGCGCCACACGGGCAATCACGGGTGCCGCACCGGTGCCGGTACCGCCACCCATGCCTGCAGTGATAAACAACATGTGCGCGCCTTCGATCGCGGCTCGGATGTCATCAACGGCCAACTCTGCGGCTTCACGGCCTTTTTCAGGCTTGCTACCCGCACCCAAGCCACTTTGGCCGAGTTGAATTTTCTTGTGGGCATTGCTGCTACCAAGCGCTTGCGCATCGGTATTGGCGCAAATAAATTCCACACCTTGCACGGCGCTGGCAATCATGTGACCGACAGCATTGCCGCCGCCGCCGCCGACGCCGATTACCTTGATTTGGGTGCCTTGGTGGAACGCTTGGTCTTCAATCATTTCAATGGACATTTTTATCTCCTGATACCTAGATTATTGAACAGTTAATTGAGTTTGTTGCTATCATTTTGAAATATTTTTTCAGGGCGAAAAATTCTTTCGCCATCGAAATGGCGGACTGCCTCGCGCCAACCAAAGTTTGCTAAACATTGTTAGAAATTACCAACAAACCAATCTTTCACCTGGCCAAAAGCGGTTTTCATGGAGCCATTCTTTTGCGCCACTTTGAAACCACGCAAACGCGCCATACGCGCCTCTTCCAGCAAACCCATGACGGTGGACGCCCGGGACTGCGCAACCATGTCTGACAAGGCGCTTGAATAGCGGGGAATGCCACGACGCACCGGCTTAAGAAAGATGTCCTCGCCCAGTTCGACCATGCCCGGCATGACGCAACTGCCACCCGTCAGCACAATGCCACTGGACAACATTTCTTCAAACCCTGACTCACGCATGATCTGATGAACCAGGGAGAAGATTTCTTCAACCCGAGGTTCAATCACACCGGCCAAGGCCTGACGACTGAGCATGCGGGGACCCCGATCACCCAGACCAGGCACCTCGACTTGTGCATCTGGATCCGCAAGCATTTGCTTGGCATAGCCGCTTTCAACCTTGATTTCTTCGGCATCCTTGGTCGGGGTGCGCAGCGCCATCGCGATGTCGCTGGTGATCAGGTCGCCCGCAATCGGAATTACCGCCGTGTGACGAATGGCCCCGTTTGTGAAAATCGCCACATCGGTGGTGCCCGCCCCAATGTCTACCAACGCCACGCCCAGTTCACGTTCATCTTCGGTCAATACCGACAAACTGCTGGCCAGCGGGTTCAGCATCAGCTGGTCCACTTCCAGCCCGCAGCGGCGCACGCACTTGATGATGTTTTCAGCTGCACTTTGCGCACCGGTCACGATGTGCACTTTAGCCTCCAGGCGAATGCCGCTCATGCCGATCGGCTCCTTGACATCCTGCCCATCAATGATGAACTCTTGCGGCTCCACCAGCAGCAAGCGTTGGTCGGTTGAAATATTGATCGCCTTGGCGGTTTCCACCACGCGGGCCACATCCGCAGCACTGACCTCGCGGTCTTTAATGGCCACCATGCCGTGTGAGTTGATTCCCCGAATGTGGCTGCCCGTGATGCCGGTATAGACCCGGGTGATCTTGCAGTCCGCCATCAACTCGGCTTCTTTCAAGGCCTGCTGAATGCTTTGGACCGTCGCGTCAATATTGACGACCACACCCCGCTTGAGGCCATTGCTGGGCGCAATACCCAGGCCGGCCAGCTTGAGTTCTCCATTTAAGAGCACTTCAGCCACCACGACCATGACTTTTGCAGTGCCAATGTCCAGCCCGACGATCAAATCTTTGTATTCTTTAGCCATAGTGTGTCCTGTAATTTCTACTGCTGTTGCCGCTGTTATTTCTGCGCATCCATGGCGAGCGTTGTGACGCCACGCAGCCGGATCGCATACCCATCTTCATGCCTTAAATCGGCTGCTTCCAGGGCATCTGGTTGTCGCCCATATCGAGACGTCACCTGCGTGACGGTTTTGAGAAACCGTTGACTCCTGGCCAACACTTCAGGCAATGCGCCGCTGCCAAGCTCAATCACGGCATCGGAATCAAGCGCCACACGCCAGTCTCCGTGCCCAGTCAAAATCAGTTTCTCAATCGTCAAGGACTTCGTATCAAACAGGGGCTTGAGCGATTGATACATCTCCAGCACCTGGACGGACTGACCTTGTGGTCCATCAAGCGAAGGCAAACCATCTTGCTCAACCTCACCCAAATTGGCCTCAAACACCTCGCCAAAACTATTGAGCAGCAGCGACTCGCCATCGCTACCCCAATACGCCACCGGCTTGTGCTCTTCCAACTGAACCTTGAGACGATTGGGAAACTCGCGGTGCACCACGGCTTGGCGAACCCAGGGGACGCCCTCAAAAGCGCGCTTGGCTGTTGATAAATCCAAAGTGAAGAAGGTGCCGCTCAACTTGGGCGCCACATTGGCGCGCAAGGTCACCGCGTTGTTGTGCTCCACCTCACCGATGACGGCAATACCCCGAATGGCAAAGACGGGACTACGTGAGGCCAAACTAAGCAAAGCACCCAGCACCATGACGCCAAACACCACAAACAAAGCCGAAGCTGTGATGTTGATGAGTTTCACATCGAGAGGCACAGGGAGTGCTTTTTTCATACAGGCAGACCCGTGGTATCAGTGCTGTAGTCGAGTGCCGCGTGGCGCAGAACTTCGACACAAAGCTCAGGATAGGCAATGCCCGCCGATTTGGCCGACATGGGCACCAACGAGTGCCCGGTCATGCCCGGCGACGTGTTGATCTCCAGCAGGTAAGGTTTTCGCGTGCGGGCGTCGATCATCACGTCCGCGCGTGCCCAACCCCTGCAGCCCAAGACCTGGTAAGACTTGAGCACCAGGGCTTGAATCACCTCTTCTTCGCCCTCTGGCAAACCACACGGCACCAGGTACTGCGTGGTGTCGGTGAAATATTTATTTTGGTAGTCGTAATTGCCATCGGGCGCCACGATGCGTATGACCGGCAAGGCCCGTGCCAAAGCGCCCGTACCCAGCACCGGAATAGTCACTTCATCGCCACTGATGAACTGCTCGCAGAGCACTTCGGGGTCGTGCTGGGCTGCCTGGCGGTAGGCCTCATCACATTGGTCCAACGTCAGCACCTTGGTCAGCCCAATGGTGGAGCCTTCCCGGGCCGGTTTGACAATCATCGGACTGCCCAGTGCTGCAAAAGCGGCGCGAGCAGCCGCCGCACTGTCCACTTGCTGCCACGCTGGCGTAGGCAAACCTTCTGCGCGCCAGATGCGTTTGGTCATTACTTTGTCGATGGCGATGCTGGAGGCCATGACCCCAGAGCCGGTATAAGGAATACCCAGCAATTCAAGCGCGCCCTGAACCGTGCCGTCTTCGCCAAAGCGGCCATGCAAGGCAATAAAGCAACGCGCAAAGCCTTCTTGTTTCAGTTCAGCGAGTTGCCGCTGCGAAGGGTCAAAAGCGTGGGCATCAACGCCTTTGGCACGCAGGGCTTGCAGCACGCCCTGGCCCGACATCAAAGAGACTTCGCGCTCGGCGGAAGCACCGCCCATGAGGACGGCTACTTTGCCGAAATTTAGATCAAATTGGCTCATGGCCTATTCCCTTCGCGCTTAAGCAGCTCTGATTTTTGCAGCATTTCAAGTACTTTTGCTGGCACCCCCCCAATGGAGCCCGCGCCCATACAGAGCACGACATCCCCAGCGCGGGCATTGTCCAAAATTGCCTGGGGCATGTCGGTAATGGCGTCCACAAACAGAGGCTCAATGCGTCCTGCCACGCGCAGGGCACGGGCCAGGCTGCGGCCATCGGCGGCCACAATCGGCGTTTCACCGGCGGCATAGACTTCGGCCAGCAAGACCGTGTCGGCAAGCGCTATGACCTTGACGAAATCTTCAAAGCAATCACGTGTGCGGGTATAGCGGTGAGGCTGGAAGGCCAATATCAGGCGACGCCCCGGGAAGGCACCCCGCGCCGCCGACAGCGTTGCGGCCATTTCCACCGGGTGGTGACCGTAGTCGTCGACCAAGGTAAATTCACCACCACTGAGGGCTGCGACCTCGCCGTAGCGCTGAAAGCGCCGCCCCACGCCCTTGAACTCGGCCAGCGCTTTTTGTACCGCGTCGTCCTCCACATTCAACTCAACCGCTACCGCAATGGCCGACAAGGCATTGAGCACGTTGTGATGGCCTGGCAGGTTGAGCACGATGTCCAGATCAGGCAACACCACGCCGTTGCGGCGCTGAACAGTGAAATGCATTTGCCCATCGACTGCGCGCACATTGACAGCGCGAACTTGCGCGCCTTCGTTGAAACCATAGCTGGTGATGGGACAAGTCACCTCGGGGATGATCTCCTTCACCGCCGGATCGTCGGTACACAAAATGGCGGTACCGTAAAAAGGCATGCGATGCAGAAAATCGACAAACGCCTGCTTGAGCCGTCCGAAGTCATGGCCATAAGTTTCCATATGGTCGGCGTCGATATTGGTCACGACCGCCATCACGGGCAACAAATTCAGGAACGAAGCGTCTGACTCGTCCGCCTCAACCACGATGTAGTCGCCCTGCCCCAGACGCGCATTGGCACCGGCGCTGTTCAAACGACCGCCAATCACAAAAGTGGGGTCAAGTCCGGCCTCGGCCAACACACTGGCCACCAGACTGGTGGTGGTGGTTTTCCCGTGGGTACCGGCAATGGCAATGCCCTGCTTGAGCCGCATGAGCTCGGCCAGCATCAAGGCGCGCGGCACCACCGGGATGTGTTTTTCACGGGCGGTGATGACTTCGGGGTTTTCAGCTTGCACGGCGGTCGAGGTCACTACAGCATCGGCACCATTCACATTTGATGCGGCATGCCCCACGTAAGTCTTAATCCCCAATTGCGCCAGGCGCTGCAAGGTCGCGCTGTCCGCCAGGTCTGAGCCGGAGATGGTGTAGCCCAAATTGAACAAAATCTCGGCAATGCCGGACATGCCGACGCCCCCGATGCCCACGAAATGAATATGACGGACGGCGTGTTTCATGGGCTTAATTCCTCGCAGGCTGCGACGATCTTCGCCGCAGCTTCAATTTTTTGTAGTTTTTTGGCTTCTAGCGCCCACTCAATTAGCGTAGAGCGCTCTGTTTTTTGCAGCAATTCAGCCAAGCTTTCAGGAGTCAAACTGGCTTGATCAAGCAGAAGGCCGGCGCCCTGGCTTACCAAAAATTGGGCGTTATGGGTTTGGTGGTCATCCACCGCAAAGGGGAAAGGCACAAAACAGGCAGCAGCGCCAACGGCGGCCAACTCAGTCACGGTGCTGGCCCCTGCGCGGCATATGACTAAATCGGCCTCGGCGAAGGCTTGCGCGGTGTTTTCAATGAACGGGGTCAGTTGGGCCTGAACGCCGCACTGGGCATAGTTGGCGCGCAAGGCGTCAATTTGCAATGCGCCGCTTTGATGAATGACCTGAGGACGTTGCGCTTCTGGCAAAAGTGCAAGTGCGCGTGGCACCACGTCGTTCAAAGCCTTGGCGCCCAAACTGCCGCCCACAACCAATAGGTGCAATGGGCCACTGCGACCCGCAAAACGAAGCTGGGGCTCAGCCTGCGTCAAAAAGGCAGGCCGCAGCGGGTTGCCCACCCACTCGCCCTGCTTCATCACGCGAGGGAATGCAGTGAAAACCCGGCTGGCTACTTGGGCGAGCACTTTGTTGGCCATACCGGCCACTGAATTTTGTTCATGCAGCACCAGCGGCTTGCCCATCAGGGCGCTCATCAAACCAGCGGGCAAGGTGATGTAACCGCCCAAACCGATCACGACATTTGGCTTCACACGGCGCAGCACCTGCACGCTTTGCCAGCAGGCCCGAAACAGTCGAACGGGCAAAAGGGCCAATGTTTTCAAGCCTTTGCCGCGCACACCAGAGAAATCAATCGTCTCAAATTCAAAGCCCTGTGGTGGTACCAATTGGCTTTCCATGCTGGGTTTAGCCGGGCTTCCCACGCCGCCCAACCAGACCACGCGCCAACCGCGCTCACGCAAGGCAAGCGCTACGGCAAGTCCCGGGAAAATGTGGCCGCCTGTGCCGCCTGCCATGACCAAGGCGGTGCGGCTCATACCCGGCCTCCGTGCATCATTTGACGGTTTTCATAATCAATGCGCAGCACCACGGCCAGGGCCACCAGGTTGACAAAAATCGCGGAGCCGCCGTAACTCATCAGCGGCAAGGTCAATCCCTTGGTGGGCAAGGCGCCCAGGTTCACACCCATGTTGATGAAGGCCTGAAAGCCCATCCAGATGCCTACGCCCTGGGCCACCAGCCCGGCAAACACCCGGTCCATCGCAATCGCTTGGCGGCCAATGTGCATCATGCGTCGCGTCATCCACAGGAACATGCCAATGACCAGAACCACACCAATCAGACCAAACTCTTCACCAATCACGGCCAGCAAAAAGTCGGTGTGGGCCTCGGGCAACCAATGCAACTTCTCGACGCTGCCCCCCAGCCCGACGCCAAATATTTCGCCCCGTCCAATCGCAATCAGAGAGTGCGTGAGTTGGTAACCCTTGGCGATCGCATTGTTTTCATTCCAAGGATCAAGATACGCAAAAATCCGCTCACGACGCCACTGACTAGAAGCGATGATCAAGCCAAAGGCCACCACCAGAATCGTGGCAATAAGAAAGAACATGCGGGCGTTGACGCCGCCCAAAAACAAAATGCCCATCGCAATCACGGCAATCACCATGAATGCACCCATATCCGGCTCTAGCAGCAGCAACACACCGACGACCGCCACCGCCGCCACCATCGGCAACACGGCGCGAAAGAAACGCTCTTTCACGTCCATCTTGCGCACCATGTAATCTGCCGCGTACAAGAGCACAGTGAACTTGACCAACTCGGAGGGCTGAAAACTCAGTGGCCCAATCGAAATCCAGCGGCGCGCTCCGTAGACCACTTTGCCAATGTGAGGCACCAACACCAGGGCCAACATCACGAGTGAGCCCACAAACAAGGCAGGGGCCAACTTTTCCCAGGTCGCCATTGGCACCTGAAAAGCCATCAGCGCGGCCACAAAGGAAATCACCAACCACATCATGTGGCGGTACAGAAAATAAGTTGGCGTGTACTTGGAGAAACGGGGGTTTTCAGGCATGGCAATCGAGGCCGAATACACCATCACCAAGCCCCAAGCGAGCAAGGTGACCGTCACCCAGATCAACGCCTGATCAAAGCCCATTGCCTGCGTGGGTGTGCTGCCTGTCGCAAAACGACGGGTGCCGCCAAGGCGAACCGGCAAGACATCGTCCACAGGTTGACGCAGGCCGGCAAACCAGCCCGATATGCGCTCCTTGAAAGCACTCACAGGGCGCCCTCCAGGTCAACACCGGCAGCGCTGGCGATCTCGGTGACCGCTTCACAAAACGCACGGGCCCGGTGCTCGTAGTTGTCAAACATGTCAAAACTGGCACAGGCAGGTGACATTAAAACGGCATCGCCCGCATGGGCTTTTGCATTGGCCAGTGCCACCGCTTGGGCCATGGATTCGGCGTGAATCAAGGGCACACCCGTCTCAAGCAAGGCTGCTTCAATGAGCGGTGCGTCACGGCCAATAAGGACCACGGCGCGGGCGTAACGCGCCACAGGCTCAGCCAAGGGGGAGAAATCCTGCCCCTTGCCTTCGCCGCCCAAAATAACGATCACCCGGCGGTCTGCGCCCAAGCCCGCCAAAGCGGCCACGGTGGCGCCCACATTGGTGCCTTTGCTGTCGTCAAAAAATTCAACTTCATTAAAAATGCCAATCGGTTCCACTCGGTGCGGCTCACCCCGGTATTCGCGCAAGCCATACAACATCGGTCCCAGCGCGCAGCCGGCGGCGCTGGCCAGCGCCAAGGCCGCCAAGGCGTTGACGGCGTTGTGACGGCCCCGAATACGCAAGGCATCGGCGGGCATCAAGCGCTGGATGTGGAGCTCGACCTCATCGCCTTTGCGCTTTTTAAGTGTTTCATCGGCTTCCAGGGCGCGCACCAGCCACACCATGCCGTTGACCTGTTCAATGCCAAAGTCCCCGGGACGCTGGGGCATGTCACCGCCAAAAGTAACATAGCTACGGTAGAGCGGGCGTTGCAACTTGGCACGCACTGGCTCGGGCAGCATCGCCATGACCGCAGCATCTTCGCGGTTCAGCAACATCAAACCCGTTTTACCGAAGATGGCGGTTTTGGCTTGTGCATAAGCCGCCATGGAACCGTGCCAGTCCAAATGATCTTGCGACAGGTTCAGCACCACGGCCGCGGTGGGCTCAAAGGTTTTGTCGCCATCCAACTGAAAGCTGGACAACTCAATCACCCACACCTCAGGGAGCGAGTCGGCTTCAAGGTGCGACGTCAAGGTATCCAACAAAGCGGGGCCGATATTGCCCGCCACAGCCACGGTTTTTCCCGCGCGACTGACCAACTGGCCTGTGAGCGAAGTGACGGTCGTTTTGCCGTTGGTACCGGTGACCGCCAGTACTTTGGACTGGTAAGCGCGTTCGGTTTTCAAATCAAGCAAGGCTTGATAAAACAAGCCTAACTCACCTGCAGACCATAAGCCGATAGCTTGTGCAGCTTCTAAAACTATAGCAACTTCAGCCGGTGCCAGACCGGGGCTTTTGAATACGGCACGAATGTCGGTGCCCTCCACCAGACTGGCGTCCAAAGGACCACTGACAAAACGGGCGCCTGGCACTTCTTGTTGCAAAGTGGCCAACTGGGGCGGCGCCGTGCGGGTGTCCGCCACGGTCACCTGGGCACCGCAACGGGCGCACCAACGCGCCATCGCCAGCCCGGAGATGCCGAGGCCCAGGATGAGTACGTGTTGGTCTTTAAGTGCAATCACGGTTTAACGCAGCTTCAAGGTTGACAAACCGACCAGGCACAAGAGCATGGTGATGATCCAGAAACGAACCACGACTTGGGTTTCTTTCCAGCCGCTTTTCTCAAAATGGTGGTGCAAAGGGGCCATCTTCAGAATGCGACGACCTTGGCCATATTTTTTCTTGGTGTACTTGAACCAGGTGACCTGCAGCATGACCGACATGGCTTCAACCACAAAGATGCCGCCCATGATGGAAAGCACAATCTCCTGGCGCACGATCACGGCGATCGTGCCCAGCGCTGCGCCCAGCGCCAAGGCGCCCACATCGCCCATGAAAACCTGGGCGGGGTGGGTGTTGAACCACAAAAAGGCCAAGCCCGCGCCGGCCATGGCCGAGCAGAAAATCAGCAATTCACCGGAGCCAGGAATGTGCGGGAAAAACAGGTATTTGGAGTACACCGCGCTGCCCGTCACGTAGGCAAACACACCCAGCGACGAGCCCACCAACACCACCGGCATGATGGCCAGGCCATCCAGGCCGTCCGTCAAATTAACCGCATTGCTGGAGCCCACAATCACCAAGTAGGTGAGCAGCACAAAGCCCAGCACGCCCAAGGGGTAGCTAATTTCCTTGAAAAACGGCAACAGCAGGCCAGCCTTGGGGGGCAAATTCAAGTCAAACCCGGATTGCACCCATTTCAGGAACAACTCCAGCACGCGCAAATTGGAACTCTCCGAAATACTGAACACCAGGTAGAGCGCCGCCAGCAAGCCAATGACGGACTGCCACAGGTACTTTTCGCGCGAAGGCATGCCCTCGGGGTCTTTGTTGACCACCTTGCGCCAGTCATCCACCCAGCCAATAGCGCCAAAACTCAGGGTGACCACCAGCACGATCCAGACAAAGCGGTTGCTCAGGTCGGCCCAGAGCAAAGTAGAGACCGAAATGCACAGCAATATCAACACGCCACCCATCGTGGGGGTGCCGCTTTTGACCATGTGCGAATCCATGCCGTAGCCGCGAATAGGCTGACCAATTTTGAGCTCAGCCAAGCGGCGAATCACATACGGACCGGCGATCAAGCCCATAAGAAGCGCCGTCACGGCGGCCATCACGGCGCGCAAGGTCAAGTATTGAAAAACGCGCAAAAACCCGAAACCGGGCGATTGCGACTGAAGCCATTGGGCAAGACTTAAAAGCATGACGATGTCTCGGGCTTAGTGTGATTCGGCATGAGTTTCTTCTTTGTTTTTCTGTACGTGATCGGTCATGGTCGCCACAATGCGCTCCATCTTCATGAAGCGCGAGCCTTTGACCAGCACACTGCCCACGGTGGGCAGCTCAGTCAGCACGGCGGCTTGAAGTGACTCAATATCAGGGAAATGATGGGCGGTACCAAAACTGTTCGCCGCCGCGCTGGACAAATCGCCCAGCGTAAAAAGTTGTTCGATACCCAACTGACGAGCCAAGGCGCCGGCCTCGGCATGAAACGCAGGGCCTTGGTTACCCACTTCACCCATGTCGCCCAACACCAACAACCGGGGGCCGGGCAAGGCAGCCAGCACGTGAATGGCGGCCTGCACTGAGTCGGGGTTGGCGTTGTAGGTGTCGTCAATGAGCGTGATGGCCCGGCCGTCGACATCAAGCACCAGCGCCCGTGAGCGACCTTTGACCGGCTCGAAGCTTGAGAGCCCTTGGGCAATCACCGCCAGAGGCACACCGGCGGCGAGTGTGCAGGCGACAGCGGCCAAGGAGTTTTTGACGTTGTGCTCACCCGCAATATGCAAGGTGTAATTCAATGCGCCGGCTGGGGTCTGGGCGCTGACTTGCCAGGCGTCGCCTACCCAAGTGGCCAGAACACTGCGCACTTCAGCGGGCATGGCGCCATCATTGGCAAGACCAAATTTCAAGGTCGACCGGTCGCCTGCTTTGTCCACCCAGACGGGGGTGAACGCATCATCGACCGGGAATACGGCCACACCTGAGGCGGACAAGGCGTCAACGACCGCGCCGTTTTCTTCGGCCACGGCTTGCACGGTCGACATGAACTCCAGATGCTCGCGCTGTGCGTTGTTCACCAGCGCAATCGTGGGCTGAGCCACAGTCGCCAACACGGCAATTTCACCGGGGTGGTTCATGCCCAGCTCCACCACGGCCAAGGCATGGTGGCGGCGCAGGCGTAGCACGGTCAAGGGCACGCCAATCTCATTGTTGAGATTGCCCTGTGTGGCCAGAAAAGCCTCTGGCTTGTGCGCTTTCAGAATGGACGCAATCATCTGCGTCACCGTCGTTTTACCATTGCTGCCCGTCACAGCAATCAGGGGCAATGAGAACTGGGCTCGCCAGTGGGTCGCCAATTCACCCAAGGCTAGTTTGGCATCGGGCACCACCACACCAGGCAAACCGGCCTCACGTAATTTGGACAGCGCCTGCTCGCCTTGGCACAGAGCCGCCACCGCACCCCGGGCTTTGGCCTCGGCCAGAAAATCATTGGCGTCAAAACGCTCACCCTTGAGCGCCACAAACAAGTCGCCGGGCTGGAGCGTGCGCGTATCGGTGTGGACACGTTTAAAGACGACATCGCCAACGCCTGACAGGATGGCCTGTGTCAGCCAGCGCTGCGCTTGCGCCAGCGTCATCATGGCATCGGTTTCTTGAGCCGTGGCGTTTGCTGCGTCAACCGAAAGCGCCTTGCGGACTTGCGCCATGTCGGAGAAAGCAATTCGCTGGCCTGCTGACTCCTGATAGTCCTCATGGCCTTTGCCGGCCACCAAGACCACATCCTGTGTGCGAGCCTGTGCAATGGCGTGTTTAATGGCCAGGGCACGGTCAAGCTCGACGGCGACGCTCTGATACCCCGTCATACCCAACAAAATCTGACTGGCAATGGTGCTTGGTTTTTCGCTGCGCGGGTTGTCATTGGTGACGATCACCTGGTCGGCGTGACGTGCGGCCATGGCACCCATCAGGGGCCGTTTGACCGCATCGCGGTCGCCGCCACAGCCAAAAACACACCAAAGCTGCCCACCCCGCTGCTCAGCCATGGGGCGCAAGGCTTGCAGCGCCTGGCCCAATGCATCGGGTGTGTGGGCGTAATCGACCGCCACCAAAGGCTGGCCCATGCCACCGGCACATTCCATGCGACCCGGCACGGGTGACAGGTCAAGACACGCCGCAACAACCGCCTCAAGCGGCACACCCAAAGTACGCATGGCGGCCATCACGCCCAACAGGTTAGCGATATTGAAGCTGCCGATTAATTTGGTTTGCAAGGTTTTGACTGCGGTCTCTGGCGCACCGGCTTCGCGCACCTTGAATTGCAAACCCAGAGACTCAAAGCGAATGTCATAGGCCTCTAAGCGCGCAGGACCTTGGCACGACACCGTCCAGACATCGAGCGCCTGGCCTTGCAGGCTATTGGCCAGCAGGCGCCCCTGCGGGTCATCCACATTAATCACTGCGGATTGGAGTCCGGGCCACTGAAACAACTGCTCTTTGGCCAGCCAATAGTCAGCCATCGTGCCGTGGTAGTCGAGGTGGTCTTGCGTGAAATTGGTGAACAAGGCGGTGCGCACCTGCGTGCCATCAAGGCGATGTTCTTTGAGACCAATCGATGAGGCTTCCATGGCGCAGGCCTTGATGCCTTGGTCCACAAACTGCCTGAAGGCTTGCTGCAACTGCACCGGGTCTGGCGTGGTCAGGCCGGTGACGACCAAATCAGAGGCCGAATGTATGGCCCCTGGCGCCGGCGGCATTCCAATGCCTAAAGTACCCACCAAAGCGCACGGGACTTGCTTAACCAGCTCCAAATTTGATAGCGCCTGCGCCAACCACCAGGCACTTGATGTTTTACCGTTGGTGCCCGTGATGGCGATCACGTCAAGCGCTTGGCTGGGTTGCTGGAAGTAGGCGGCAGCCACCGGGCCGCTGGCGGCCTTGAGTTGCTTGAAACAGGCCACGGCCTCGTTATTAAAGGAAAAAGCCTCCAACCCTTCACACTCAACAAGACAAGCGGTCGCACCCTGCGCCAAGGCACTGCTTACATGCTGGCGCGCATCGGTGGCAGCGCCAGGCCAGGCAATGAAACCGTCGCCAGGACCGACCTTGCGGCTGTCCGTCTGAAGCGTGCCCGTGACACGGGTGCGCAACCAGTGGGCAGCATCAGTTGGCGTGTGAAGTTCAAGCATCACAGGCTCTCTTCTTCGGCTTTAGCCACAATTTGGGGTTTGACCGCCACATCCGGGGCCACATTCATCATGCGCAAGGTTTGCTGCACCACTTCGCTGAAGACTGGCGCTGCCACAGCGCCACCGTAATACTGACCAGCGCTGGGCTCGTCGATCATGACGGCCACAATAATGCGGGGCTTCTCAATCGGCGCCATGCCGACAAACCAGCCGCGGTACTTGCGGTTGCCCGCACTGCCGTAGCCTTTGCCGACCTGTTTGTATGCTGTGCCTGATTTGCCGCCGACCGAATAGCCAATGGTTTGCGCTTTTTGCCCAGTGCCCCCAGGCCCAGCGGCCATCTGCAACATCTTGCGCACTTGACCTGCGGTGCGCGCTGACAACACCGGCGCCCCCACCGCTGGCTGGTTGCTTTTAAGCATGGTGGCCGGAATGATCAGGCCGTCGTTGGAAAACACCGTGTAAGACCGGGCCATTTGAAACAAGGACGCCGACAAACCGTAGCCATATGACATGGTGGCCTGTTCAATCGGCCGCCAAGTCTTGTAGGGGCGCAGACGACCCGACACAGCCCCGGGGAAACTGATCTCCGGTTTTTGACCGAAACCAGCGCTGGAAAACAACTCCCACATTTCGCGCGCCGGCATTTGCATGGCAATCTTGGTGGTGCCAATATTGCTGGATTTTTGAATCACACCCTCGACAGTCAACACCCCATTGGGGTGCGAGTCTGAAATGGTGGAGCCTGTAATGGTGAGCTTGCCCGCGCCCGTGTCAATCAGCGTCTGCGGGGTGACACGCCCCGTCTCAAGCGCCAGGCCAATGGTGAAGGGCTTCATCACCGAGCCGGGCTCAAAGGTGTCGGTCAGCGCGCGGTTGCGCAATTGTTCGCCACTCATGTGGACGCGCTTATCAGGCGAATAACTGGGGTAGTTGGCCAAGGCCAGCACCTCACCCGTGACGGCGTCCATGACTACCACACTGCCCGCTTTGGCTTTGTTAATCAGCACCGCATCACGCAGCTTTTGATAGGCAAAAAACTGTACCTTGCTGTCAATGCTCAGCTGCAAATCCGGGCCATCCACAGGCAATATTTGCTCGCCCACGTCTTCCACCGCGCGACCCAAGCGGTCCTTGATAATGCGGCGCGAACCGTTGTGGCCTGACAAATCCTTGTTGAAGGCGAGCTCGATACCCTCTTGCCCTTTGTCTTCAATATTCGTGAATCCAACGACGTGCGCCGCAGCCTCACCCTCTGGGTATTGGCGTTTGTACTCGGTGCGCTTGTCAACACCGCCCAACTTCAAAGCCATCACGTCATGCGCCACCGTGCTGTCCACCTGACGCTTCAACCAGACAAAGCTCTTGCTTTCGTTTTCCAGCTTCTTGTTGAGTTCACTCAAAGGCATCTCAAGCAACTTGGCCAATTGGGCCAATTTAACCGGGTCACGCTCCAGGTCTTCAGGACTCGCCCAGATACTGGACACCGGCACGCTGGAGGCCAAAATCAAGCCATTGCGGTCCAGAATGCGCCCCCTGTTCGAGGCCAATTCCAGGGGTCGGGCAAACCGCACCTCACCCTGCTTTTGAAAGAACTGGTTGGCAAACACCTGAATGTAAGCCGCACGGGCCACCAAACCCACAAAGCCCAGCGCAATCACCGCCACAATAAATTTACTGCGCCAAGCAGGCGTACGACTCGCCAACAAGGGACTCGAGGTGTAAACCACGCTGCGACTCATTGGGCGCCTTGGGGTGCGTGAACTTCGTCGGCCTTGTAGCTGACGTAGTTCGTGATGGCAGGCGTCACGGTGCGCATCTGCAAGCGCTCCTTGGCCAACTTTTCAAGACGCAAGGGCGTCACTTGCGCCCGTTTTTCAACTTGCAAACGCTCGTTTTCAGATTCGAGCCGATGCGCCTCAGCCCGCGCTTTGTCCAGCGCGGTAAATAGCAGGCGCGACTCGTACTGCACATTGACCAAGTACAAGGCACTGGCCAAGATGGCCATCACCAATACAAAATTCAGACGTGTCACCCTGCCGTCCTCTGCGCGACGCGCATGATGGCACTGCGTGAGCGGGGGTTGGCTTCTACTTCCCGAGCACTCGGTTTGATGCGGTCAAGCGCCCTGAACTGCATGACTTTGGGCACTGCAAAGGGCGCACGCCGGTCATACTCATCTTTTGAGTACTTGGCAATGAACTGCTTAACGATGCGGTCCTCTAAAGAGTGAAAGCTGATCACCACCAAACGACCACCCGGCTGCAGCACCTGCAATGAAGCTTCTAGGGCCTGCTGGAGCTCTTCAAGTTCGGCGTTGATAAAAATCCGAAGAGCCTGAAAGGTGCGTGTGGCAGGGTTTTGGCCCTTTTCGCGGGTTTTAACCGTATCAGCCACGAGTTGCGCCAAATCGGAGGTGGTCGTAATTGGGCCTCGCTCTTGCCGGCGAGTAACAATCGCCTTTGCAATTGGGCTAGCAAACCGTTCTTCGCCATAGTCACGTATCACCTCCGCTATTTTTTCTACTTCGGCTGTTTCCAGCCATTGCGCCACACTGATGCCGCGTGTGGTGTCCATGCGCATGTCCAAGGGACCCTCAAACCTGAAACTAAACCCGCGCTCGGGGTTGTCAATTTGGGGAGAGCTGATGCCGAGGTCAAGCAAGACACCCGCCACACTGCCCTTGTCCAACTCGCCCAGATGGCTAAAGCCCTGATGACGAATGTAAAACCGGGGGTCAGCGATGGTGGCCGCCTCGGCCAAGGCATCGAGGTCTTTGTCAAAGGCAATCAAACGCCCTTGTGGCGACAAGCGAGAAAGAATCAGCCGACTGTGGCCACCCCGGCCAAAGGTGGCATCGACATAGGTGTCCGCACCCGCGCTTAAGTTAGCGGGATCAGCATCCGGATTGTTGAACAGGGCATCGACTGCTTCGTTCAACAAAACGGTGGTATGTGTCCAGAGAGGTTCCACCGCTTACTTTCAGAAGGAAAAATCCTTGAAGACGTCGGGCATCTCACCCTGCATCGCCTTGGCTTCTTGAGCGTCGTAGCTCGCTTTATCCCACAGCTCGAAATGATTTCCCATGCCCAAAAGAATGGCATCTTTAGAAATACCAGCCGCTTGGCGCAACTCAGGTGAAATCAGCACGCGCCCCGTCCCGTCCATCTCAACATCCATGGCATTGCCGAGAAAAATTCGCTTCCACCACTGGGCGGACATCGGCAAGGCCGCGATACGCTCGCGAAATTTCTCCCACTCAGGACGCGGGAAAACCATCAAGCAGCCATGGGGGTGCTTGGTCATGGTCAATTGCCCTGCGGCACAGGCGCTCAAGACGTCACGATGCCGGGTTGGCACAGAGAGCCGACCCTTGGTATCCAGACTTAGCGATGAGGCCCCTTGAAACACTGCAGTGCACCTTTTTGGCAATCAAACAATTAAACGAAATAAATAAGGCACTTAAACCCACTTAATTCCACTTTTTTGCACTGTAACAGTAAAAACACCACCCACAACAGGGGTAACAACATTTTTTTCAATGAAATCAAATACTTAGAAGCTACTTAGAAGGCTGAAAAAGCTTTAAAACCGTTCTAAATTAACGACTTAGCGCATGCTTTGAAAGTGACATATGAAGGAAAATAAATTTCCCTAACGGGAGCGGGATGGAAATCGGCCATGCGTTTTTCATGGGGCCAACACTTACCCATCAATGGGCAGCGATGCGTTCATCAGACGAAAAAAAAGCCGGCGAACCCTGCTTCAGGATTCACCGGCTTGTTTTGAGACCCAAGGACAAGACGAGGTCTTAGTCCCCAAACATTTTTTGACGTAATTCGCGGCGCTGCTGCGCTTCCAGCGACAAATTGGCGGTTGGACGGGCCAACAAACGCCCCACCCCAATGGCTTCGCCGGTTTCATCACAATAACCGTACTCGCCAGCATCAATGCGCGTAATGGACTGTTCGATTTTCTTCAAAAGCTTACGTTCCCGGTCACGAGTTCGCAACTCAAGCGCATGCTCTTCTTCAATGGTGGCACGGTCTGTGGGGTCAGGCACGACCACGGTTTCTTCACGCAGGTGCTCGGTAGTCTCCCCGGCGTTGCTCAAAATACCAGCTTTGAGTACGTTCAACTTCAAACGGAAATAAGCAATTTGTACGTCGTTCATGTACTCACTGTCAGGCATGGCGATGACTTCAGCATCGGCCAACTCCTGAACTGGCTTGGTCTTCCAGTTATTGGCCAGCTTGGGGTCTTTTTTAACCGAAGAAGCAAGGGGCGGCACGATGAAGGGCACTGGCGTTGTTTGCGTAAAACTGGCTTTGGCTGCCGTTGAAGCGACTGACTGGGCCATGGAAGGCACGGTCAACTGGGCCAAACGCGACGAAGGACGGCCTGCGCGAGCGGGCACGCCCGATGGATCAATGGCGACAGGCGCTGCTGGCGCTGCAACGGCTGCAGGCTTGGTGGGCAAGGCGGCTTTGGCCAAGGTGCCGGATTTCACCGTATGCGTTTTGGGCTTTGAGGCCACAGCTTCTGCTGGACTGACTTTGGCGGTGGTTTTCACTGAATCCTTTGATTTAACTTTTTCTGTCGGCTTGACGACCTTGTCTGCCTTCGGCTTGGCCACCTCAGTTTTTGCCACGGCTTTAGCTGCGGCTTTGACTTTGACGGCCACCGAGACCTCAGGGGTCACCGATTTTTCTTTCCCGGATTGAACTTTCACTTCTTGCCTCCTCGCATCATTAAATTTTGCATGAATCTAGCAGGTGGACGAGAGCGCTCAAGTCGCCTCCGGGTCCGATTTATTGGTTTAAACACTAAAAATCCAGCTTTTTAAAAGCCTGGGGATTTCAGTGTTTCGTTGGCGCGCGAGTTTACAGGGTTAGTTGGCGTAAAACGAATAAGTTGCGAAATCGAGACAATCATTTGTCTCAACTCACGCCTTTACACGCTTATCAGACCAGGCTTTGCTCCATGCCCTGCAAAAAGATGTCCTTGGGCAAGTCAATACCGATGAACACCATTTTGCTGGTGCGCTGCTCGCCCTCGGCCCAGGCCGGCCCCAGATCGCTGCCCATCAACTGATGGACGCCCTGGAAAATAACCTTGCGTTCGGTGCCCTTCATATTGAGCACCCCCTTGTAGCGCAGCATGCGTGGGCCATAGATGTTGACGATGGCGCCTAAGAAGTCTTCCAGCTTGGCGGGATCGAAGGCGCGGTCTGACTTGAAGACAAAACTCTTCACGTCATCGTCATGGTGGTGGTGATGCCCCCCCTCATGCGCGTGTGAAGGATGGTCGCAGGACTCGCCGGGCGCGTGGTCGTGTCCGTCATGGCCGTGATCGTGGTGGTCATGGTCATGCGCCTCGTCTTTCAGGAAGTCGGGGTCAATGTCGAGCTTGGCGTTCAGGTTGAAGCCACGCAGGTCAAACACCTCGCTCAAGGCCACTTCACCAAAATGCACCGCTTTTTGCGGGGCACGCGGATTCATGTGCTTGAGGCGATGGGTTAAAGCGCTCACCTCTTCAGGCGTCACCAAGTCGGTCTTGCTGATAAAAATCTGGTCCGCAAACCCCACCTGACGGCGCGCTTCCTGGCGCTCGTTGAGTTGGGTGGCGGCGTGTTTGGCGTCCACCAAGGTCAGGATCGAGTCCAACAGAT
>CANBUY010000039.1 GCA_947372745.1 Comamonadaceae bacterium
ATTGCGCCAGATGGCGCTTGAGCGTCTCCGCCTTAAGGGTGTCAGTGCAGTGGAGGCCTTGGATCTCCCCAGTGCACAGCGTTTGTTTGAAGAGTTGGAAATCCACCAAATTGAGTTGGAGTTGCAAAACGAGCATTTAAGCCAAGCCCGGGCTCAGCTTGAAGCGGCGCTGAATCAAAGCACTCAGCTCTATGACTTTTCGCCTGTCGGCAATCTACTTTTGAATGCTGACGGCAGCATCGTCAAGATTAATCTTTCGGGCGCCCAGATGCTCGGTAGTGAGCGGGCCCGACTCCTTGGCAGTAAATTGGGCTTGTATTTGGCAGAGGCAGAGCGCCTGGTCTATAACGCGCTGTTGAGCCGTGCAAATGATAGCGGTGAAGCTGTGGCGGGTGAGTTGACGCTTTTAAACAGCGCCTCCGACGCCACGCATGTGCAAATTAACATCTCTCCCTTGTCCGATGAATCGGGGTGGCAAATTGTGCTGGTGGATATCTCCGAGCGCCGTCGCATGGAAACCCAACTGCGATTGAGCGAGGAGCGCTGGAAACTTGCGTTGGATGCCACCGGTGATGGGGTTTGGGACTGGAACCTGATCACCGACACGGTCCTTTTTTCAAAGCGATTCATTGAGCTGCATCTTGAGAGTGAGCTTGAGTTTGGACAGCGTAAAGAAGACTGGTTTGGCCGCATACACCCTGAAGATAAACCCCAGGTGATGATGACCGTTCAGGACTGCCTGTTGGGCGAAAACGCTTTACTGTCCGCAGAGTACCGGGTTCGGTGCAAAGACGGCAGTTGGAAGTGGGTTCTGGCGCGCGGGGCTGTGATCTCACGCGGTGCAGATAGGAAGCCGATGCGGATGATCGGCACGTATGTTGATATTTCGAGTCGTAAGGCGGTCGAGGAGGCCTTGCTGTTGGCGGCCAATTTTCAGCAGGCGGTATTTGATTCCTTGTCAGCCCAGGTGGGGGTTTTAGACCGACTCGGGGTGATTATTCAAACCAATCTGGCTTGGAAAAAGTATGTGCCGCCCTCTTCTGGCATGGGCTTGACGGTGTTTGCGGGGGAGTCATATCTGGATGTGCTTTATCGGCTGACGCAGGGTGATCAAGGCGTGGTTCAGCATGTCAAGAATGGACTGGCCTCTGTCTTGGCCGGCGAAGTCGCTTCTTTCCAGCTGCAGCAGCCATTTTTTGTCCCCAGGGATAAGCATTGGTTCAGTATGAAAATTATGCCGGTTCATGATGTGCAAGAGCGCCTGTTGGTGAGCCATGAGGATGTCACCAGCTTGAAGGCCGCCGAGTTGGCCAGTACGACCCTGGCCAATGTGGATGCCTTGACCGGGGCCCTGAGTCGCCTGAATTTTTTGAACCTGGCTGAGCAGGAGTTGCAGCGTTCAACGCGCTATGGCTTGCCATTGATGGTGCTGATGATGGACTTGGACCATTTCAAACAAATCAATGACCGGTATGGTCATGCCGTTGGCGACGCGGTGTTGAAACGATTTGTGCAAACCGTGTCTGATGTCTTGCGGGAATCGGACTTGATGGGCCGCTTGGGTGGTGAGGAATTCGCCGTCCTGCTGCCCAATACAACGCTTGAAGGGGGGTGCGCGCTGGCGCAACGAATTATCGACAGCGTGCAAGGAAGTCCAGTGCCTGTGAATGATAAGCTTATTGTCTACACAGTGAGCATTGGAGCAGGTTGCCTGACGTCTGAAAACAGCTTCTCAGCACTTCTGGGTGTCGCAGACATGGCCCTTTATCGCGCTAAAAATGCAGGCAGAAATCGATTGGAAATTGGCGCAAGTGAGATGAAATCCTAGTTGCGTATTTGCCAGCTACCATCGGTTTGTCTGCAAGCTGTTCCAAAAATTTTGTCTTTCTTGCCCCCCACCGAGGCGTCAATCGTGTATTCACGACAAGGCCCTGATGGCGTGTCGTAAGTCCGGGTCGGCACCAAGGCGTATTCGTTGCCTGAATCCGGATTTCTCCAGGCCGTAGACACCCCGGTTCTGACGCTCTCAAGGGCTTGTGCTGCCTTTATCTTGTCCGTCTCAGCCATGGAGCGACCGATGGCACCGCCTATGGCCGTCCCGGCGAGCGTTCCCAAAATGATGGCGGTGGTGCGCCCGTCCCCTTGGCCCACCTGAGAGCCCAGAATGCCACCTAAAACACCGCCAATGACCAAGCCTGCCTGCTCTTGTTGGGGCGTGTTGTTGGCACAGCCCACCAACACAAGCGAACACAGCGCTGCTGCTCTAAAACCTGAATATTTAGCCATATCACCCGCCTTTCATGAGGTCATTAAATCCGACCACAAGTGAGTTGAGTTTTGCGCGGTGGAGCTTGGCCATTATTGAGAAAACGCATGGCCGACCCATTCATACAGCCCATTTATCCGGGTGCATCAGTCGTTGAGAATTCTCAAAAATCATCATTGCCGCGCTGCCTATATTGCTGACTTAATAGGGAGAGTAAAGATGAGAACAGACGCAGAATTAAAAGCCGATTTGATGGAGCGCTTGGATGCCATTCCTGCCGTGAACGCTTCAGATATAGAGGTTTTTGTTGACAACGGCATGGTCACTTTGAGTGGACAGGTAGACACGCATCAAACCCGATTTCAGGTCGAGCGAACAGCACGCCGGGTGTCTGGGGTTAGAGGGTTAGAGATTCGGGTGAGGCCCAGCCAAGGGGGGTCCAAAAGGCACCACTGATCGCCCCAATGAGGTTTTAGAGTCGCTAAGTTTGGATAGCGACCTTCATGGCCTCATTGACGTCATCGATGAAGTAGAACTGTAGTTGCCTTTTCGCCTCAAGGGGAACTTCTTCCACATCCTTTTTATTGCGGCTTGGCAAAATGACTTGCTCAATGCCCGCAGCCAACGCAGCCAATACTTTTTCCTTGATGCCGCCCACGGGCAAAACCATGCCGCGCAAACTAATCTCACCAGTCATGGCAACACGTGTTTTTACCGGCTGATTCATGAACAAGGAGGTCAGCGCAATAAACATGGCCACCCCCGCGCTCGGGCCATCTTTGGGAATTGCGCCAGCTGGCACATGAATGTGAATATCTGTTTTTTCAAAGTCTGAAGGGTTGAGCTTCAATTGATCTGTCCGCGATTTCACCAGCGTCAGCGCCGCCTGAGCGGACTCTTTCATGACCTCACCCAGCTGCCCCGTCAAAATGAGTCGGCCCGTGCCTGCGGTCCGACTGGCCTCAATAAACAAAATATCGCCACCCACGGGTGTCCAGGCCAATCCGGTGGCCACGCCTGGCATGCCTGCCCGCAGTGCCACTTCGTTTTCAAATCTCGCTGCACCGAGTATTTCGGCCAGATCTTGCGCATCAACATGAATGGCTTGTGTTTCACCGCCAGCGATGCGTACCGCTGCGCGGCGACAGACGGCGCCTAGTTGGCGTTCCAGGTTTCTAACCCCGGCCTCGCGCGTGTAGTCACGAATGATGGCCGCAATGGCCTCGTCAGTGATGGTCAGTTGGCTCACTTGCAGGCCACTGGCCTCTAGTTGACGAGCCACCAGGTAGCGTCGGGCTATTTCGCGTTTTTCTTCTTGCGTATAGCCGGCTAATTGCAAGACTTCCATCCGGTCACGCAAGGGGCTGGGGATCGGGTCCAGTACATTGGCGGTGGCAATGAACAGCACTTGGGATAAGTCGTAGGGGACGGCCAGGTAGTTGTCTCTGAAGGTGTTGTTCTGCTCGGGGTCCAGTACCTCCAGCATGGCGGCGCCAGGATCGCCATGAACGCCTGCCCCCAGCTTGTCAATTTCATCCAGCATCATCACGCAACTGCGTGTTCCCGCTTTTTTCAAGGCCTGAATAATCGTGCCAGGCAGGGCGCCAATGTAGGTGCGGCGATGGCCTCGAATCTCGGCTTCGTCGTGGACGCCGCCTAGTGAAACGCGGACAAATTTTCTCCCCATGGCCTTGGCTATCGACTGGCCCAAGGAGGTCTTGCCGACGCCGGGTGGCCCCACCAGGCACAGAATGGGTCCATGCCCAGTGGGGTTGAGTTTGCGCACAGCCAAAAACTCCAGAATACGCTGTTTGACCTTGTCCAAGCCAAAGTGCTCGTCATCCAAAATGGCCTTGGCCTGTGCCATGTCAATGGCGTCCTGGTCATTTATTTTCCAGGGTAATTCAACCAACCATTCCAAGTAAGTGCGGACCATGGCGTACTCAGACGAGCCGTCGGACATGCGCTCTAGCCGCTTGAGTTCCTTGTTGGCTTGCTGAGCCACTTCTTCGGGCATTTGTGCGGCCTTGATCTGTTCCCTGAATTCATGGACCTCGTTGGCGTTCGTACCGCCATCTTCGCCTAATTCTTTTTGTATTGATTTGAGTTGCTCGCGCAGTAAGAACTCACGCTCCCGGTGGCCGAGGCTCTCTTTGGTTCTCTTGTCAATATCACGGGATATCTCCAACACTTCAATGCGACGGATCAGTATTTCAAGCACCCGATCCATCCTTCTTTTGAGGTCGAGTTCTTCGAGCAGGGTTTGTTTCTCGTTGGCCTTGATGTCCAGATAACCGGCCACCAGATCAGTCAGAAGCCCAGGTGCCTCAACCGCTTGCAAACTGGTGAGCATTTCCTGTGGAACTTGTGGGAGCAGCTTCAGAACTTCAATGGAACGCTCCTTTAGCCGTATGAAACGCGCTTCAATTTCTTTGTCGTCATGAAGCGGTAACTCTTCAATTTTTTCAACGCGTGCCACGGTAAATGCATGCCCGCCCATGTATTCCAGCACCTTGAAACGTTGCAGTCCTTGGCAAATAATGTGGTGTGTGCCATCGGGCGTTGTGACGTACCGAAGGATGGAGGCCACCGTACCCATGTCGCTCAAGTCGTTAGCGGTTGGCATCTCAACATCCGTATTTTTTTGTAGCAATATGCCCACAGGAAGCCCGGACTTGATGGCGTATTGCGCGGCTGCAATGCTGCTTTCCCGGCCGATGCTGATGGGCACCAAGACACCTGGAAAAAGAACCATGTTGCGCACCGGAATCAAGACCATCGCCTGCTCGGGCAGGGCGCGCACTTCATCTGATTTTTTCTCACTCAAGGCTTGGCTGCCCGGTTGATTGGAAAAGTCGGGGCTTTTGCTTTCGAGTGTCATTTTGTTTTTTGTCATTTCATTCGATCAAGCGTGAGTTTCAAACAACCGTTTTCCAGCACCATCTCGTTGAATTGAAAGGCTCCGTAGGGCAAGAGAATGCGCCGCGAAAAACGTCCGTAGGGAATTTCCATTCTTAAAATTGACCCTTCACCTAGGCTGGTTCCAAAAGTTCGTTCGCCAGAGATAAGGATGGATTGCTGATCCAGCGTCACCTCCAGGTTGTCTGAGCTGACGCCTGGCAGCGCCACGAGCAGGCCGAGTTCCCGATCGTTGACAACCATATCCACTGGAGGTTCCCAGTGTGGAGATTTTGCAACCGTGCCCAATACAAAAAATTGTCGTTGAAGTCGCTCTGCTGATTGAATGAGCTCAATGGCTTCAGCCAGCATCCATGCGCTCGTATCCGGTTGTCGCATCGCTATTTCCTTCTTCTGGCTTTTGTCGTGTTGAATTCATGTTACGAGTGGCTTCCCCACGCTTGATTGAGAAATCTCAATCGTGTCAAGGACCACTGGTTTGACCATGGATGCAACGGTAATCTGGCCGGAGAACTGATGACATGCAGTGGAGAGTTCAAACATGTTTTTTGAAAAAAGATTCATGAAAGCTATTGAGCAATTGCGCGCTCAGGTCGCACTTCCTCTGCGAATTGAGTTGTGGAATGGTCGCCAGTTTGACTTTGGTAGCGAACACAAAGTCAAGGTGAGTATTCCCACTGTTGCTGCGCTGCGGTTTTTCATATCACCCAATCTGAGTAAGTTGGGCGAGGCGTTTGTTGAAGGGCATATTCAGGTGGAGGGAACACCTGACCATGTGTTCAAGGTCGCTGAGGGGCTTGCCCGGGGTGTGGCCGACAAGATGCCTTCCGCTTTTCGCTGGGTGAGCCGCCACACGCGGGGCGTTGACCGCGCTGCCATTGCCTACCACTACGATGTATCGGATGATTTTTATTCTCTTTTTTTAGACCCAGGCATGGTTTATTCGTGTGCCTACTTCAAAAATGAAAGCGACAGTCTTGAACTTGCACAAAACCAGAAGCTAGACCATCTGTTGAACAAATTGAGGCTTAAACCCGGCGAAAAATTTCTCGATATAGGCAGTGGCTGGGGGGCGTTGGTGCTACGTGCCGCTCAGAAATATGGGGCAATCGTCACAGGCATCACCTTGTCGAAAAATCAATTTGAATATTCTCAAAAAAAAATTGCGCAAGCGGGTCTTGCCGACCGGTGCCAGGTCTTGCTTTGCGATTACCGTGACTTGGGGGGTGACCATGCTTACGACAAGATCGCCAGCGTCGGGATGTTCGAGCATGTGGGGCTTAAAAATTTGCCCCTTTATTTTTCTGCCATTCACCGACTTTTGAAAGAGGACGGTTTGGTGTTGAATCATGGCATCACCACCACGGATGTTGAAAGTCGATGGATGGGCATGGGTGCGGGTGATTTCATTGATCGTTATGTCTTTCCGCAAGGCGAGTTGCCCCATATTTCCTTGGCCACTCGGGAGATGTCGCGTGCAGGGCTGGAAGTGCTGGATGTCGAGTCCTTGCGACGTCACTACGCACGAACTTGTGATGCTTGGTCGAAAAATCTGGATAAAAATAGCGTGGAAGCTCTCCGCATTGCGGGTGAGCGGCGTTACCGCATTTGGCAAATTTACCTGGCTGGGTGTGCTTATGGGTTCTCGAAGGGCTGGATGAATTTGTACCAGGTTCTGTGCAGCAAGTCGACGAACAGCAGCTTGACTGGCCATCCCTTGACGCGTGACTATATGGTCGCGCCGACTTTGGCACTTGCTTGATGTGTTGTGCGTGGGCCATCCCTATTCAACTTTGTAAACAGAAAGATGGACACCATGAAAAATTCGACACTTCTTAAAACGTTTCTGTGTGCAGTTTCCTTATCTGGCACCACCGTCTTTGCCCAACTTGGTGAAGGCCCTTGGCTGGTGCGTGTCCGTGCTGTCAATATAAATAGCAGCAACAGTGATTCAACAGGCTATGGCTTGACCATCAACAACCGTAGCGCTCCTGAGGTTAATGTCAGCTATTTTTTCAATCGAAATGTTGCGGTGGAATTGATGATGATGGTGCCGCAGGAGCACACTTTGTACGGGCAGGGATTGCGCCTGGGTACCCTAGAGCAGGCGCCGCCTTCTTTGTTGTTGCAATACCATTTTGAAGCGCCAGGGTTCAAGCCTTATGTGGGGGCTGGTCTAAATTACACGCAGTTTAGTTCGGTCAAAGTACCGGGTTTTGAACTTGATAAAAGTAGTTTTGGCGCGGCATTGCAAGTCGGCGTTGATATTCCCGTGGCCCGCAATTTGTATCTGAATCTTGATTTGAAAAAGCTCTACATAGGGGTGGACGTTTATCAGTCCAGTGGTCCCAATTTGGGGACTTTCAAAATTGATCCGGTTTTGTTTGGTGTCGGTTTGGGTTTGCGGTTTTAAGGGGTGGGGGCGCTCTACGATGGATTGAGGCCTTACTTTTTGGCTTTGCTGAAGGTGATAAGGCCGGTCGATAGCATGGTGCCGCACACGATCACGACACCACAGAAAACCATCCATTGCGAGACGGCCTCACCCAAAAACACGCGACCATAAAAAAGCGCAAACACTGGGGCGACAAAGGTGACAGTCAACGAGCGCGCTGGTCCCACGGTTTCAATGAGTTTGAAATACAAAATATAAGCTACGCCCGTGCACAAGATGCCAACCGCCAGCAGGGCCAGCCAGGCTTGCGTGCTGGGCGTGTGCTGGGGCCACAGCCAAAGCGTCGGCAGCGCCAAGCCCAACGTGGCCCCTAGCTGGCTCCCCGTGGCGGTCACCAGCGGGGGAATCCCCATTAAATAGCGTTTGGCATAGCTTGCTGAAATCCCGTAACAAATACAGGCCACTAGGCAGGCCAGCACGGCCCAGCCGGTGGCCTTGCCAGCGGTATCGGGCTTGAAGCTGGCTTTGTCCCAAGCGAGCAGCGCCACGCCCGCAAAGCCGACCAGCAGGCCCAAGATCCGCAGACCGTGGGGGCGGTCCTTGAGCCAAATCCACGCAATCAGGGCACCAAACATGGGCACGGTGGCGTTAATGATGGAAGATAAACCCGTGGTGATGGACAGCAGGGCATAAGAAAAGCAGGCAAAGGGAATGCCCGAGTTGATCAAGCCCACCAGAAAGGTTTTCTTCCAATGCTTGAGTAATTGCGGTCCCAAGCCGCGCCAAAGAACCAGCGGCAGCAAAAAACTGGACGCAATGGCCACACGGACGCCTGCGGTGGGCAGGGCGCCAAACTCACTGGCACCCAGTCGCATGAACAAGAAAGAGCTACCCCAAACGGCCGCCAGTAGAGAAAAGTCGAGTAGCCAGGGTTTGGAGGAGGTCGTGGGGGTCAAAGCGCGCCTTCGTGTTTAAGAAGCGTTGTTTTGCGCGCCAGTCCGCCGGCATAGCCCGTTAGGGCACCGCCCGCGCCGATGACGCGGTGGCACGGAATGATGATGGTAAAAGGATTGCGCCCAATGGCCCCGCCAGCCGCCCGAACGGCGGCGGGCTTGCCGATTTGTGCACTAAGAGCGCCGTAGCTTGAGGTTTGTCCCGTGGCGATGCCCATAAGAGCGCGCCAAATGGCCTGCTGAAAAACTGTGCCGCTGCTCAGGTCCAGCGGCAAATCAAACGGTGTCGCAGGGTTGGCGAAGTAGGCACTGAGTTGAGCTTTGGTGTTCATCAAAATGGGGTGGCGGTCGTCAACCGGCCAGGCATCAGGGCTGGGCTGATGGCTTTGACCGTCAAACCAGCAGCCGACCAAGTGCGACGGTGTTGCCGCCAAAATCATGCGTCCCAAGGGACTGTCGAAGCCCGATTGAACGACCATTTGTTGAGAAAACATATAAAAAGCCTTTTTGTCCTTATTTGGCGTGCTTGGGTAGCTATATTATTAATAGCTTATTGCTTGATCTGACTGCCCAAGGGTTGGTCGGAAAAGTACCGCTGCACTTGCTGATTAATGAGAGGCTATGAAGGGTAGCCGCCTACAATTCAGGCCACAAATTTATTCCAATTATTTTCAGGGTAGCCCATCATGCAATTGTCCGCCTCTATCTTCAAAGCATACGACATCCGGGGCATTGTTCCGGCCCACATTGACGAGTCCCTGGCTGAGGCCTTGGGCCGTGCTTTTGGCACGGTAGCACTCGCTGAGGGGGAGACGCGTGTGGCGGTGGGGCGAGACGGCCGCTTGAGTGGGCCCTCCCTGAGTGCAGCCCTGATTCGCGGCTTGGTCGGTGCCGGTATTGAGGTGATTGATGTGGGTTTGGCCACCACCCCCATGCTGTACTTTGCGGCTCACACACTGTGCACCAGCGGCATTCAGGTCACCGGCAGCCACAACCCCAAGGATTACAACGGTTTCAAGATGGTGATGGCGGGCCGTGCCATTTACGGCGAAGAAATTCAGGCCTTGCGCCGCATGATGGAAAACGAGACCTGGTCGCTGAAAGAGGGCGGCAGCGTGCGCTTGGTAGATGTGTTGCCCGCCTACAGCGCCCGCATTGTGGGCGACATCAAGTTGTCGCGTCCCATGAAGATTGTGGTCGACTCGGGCAACGGTATTGCTGGCGCCTCGGCGCCCGGTATTTTGCGGGCCCTGGGCTGTGAGGTGACCGAGTTGTTCAGTGAGGTGGATGGCAACTTCCCCAACCACCACCCCGACCCCAGCAAGCCCGAAAACCTGCGCGACTTGATGACCGCCTTGAAGGCTGGCGACGCCGAGTTGGGCCTGGCCTTTGACGGCGATGGCGACCGCTTGGGCATCGTCACCAAAGAGGGCAACAACATTTATCCAGATCGCCAGATGATGCTCTTTGCACAAGACGTGCTGAGCCGTGTACCGGGTGGCACCATTTTGTTTGACGTGAAATGCTCGCAGCGCCTGGCGCCGGCCATTGAGGCCGCAGGCGGCAAAGCGCTGATGTTCAAAACCGGGCACTCACTCATTAAGGCCAAGATGAAAGAGATCAACTCGCCCTTGGGTGGCGAGATGAGCGGCCACATCTTCTTCAAGGAGCGTTGGTTTGGCTTTGACGACGGCACCTACGCGGGCAGCCGTTTGTTGGAGATTTTGAGCCGATCGCCGGATGCCAATGCCGTGCTCAACGCTTTGCCCACCAGTTTTTCCACGCCTGAGTTGAACGTGAAATGCGCCGAAGGCGAGCCCCATGTGCTGGTCGAGCAGTTGGTGGCGCGCGCGCATTTTGCCGCCCCTGCCACTGTTAACACCATTGACGGTCTGCGCGTGGACTGGCCCGATGGCTTTGGTCTGATCCGCGCCTCCAACACCACCCCCGTGCTGGTGCTCCGCTTTGAAGGCCACACGGCCGAGGCCCTGCACCGCATAGAGGCCGAGATGCTGGCCCTGCTGCGCAGCGTCAAGCCCGGCGCCCAAATTGACGAGGCGGCGCATTGAAAATTCTGGTCGTCAAGCTTTCTTCCTTGGGCGATGTCATTCAGACCTTGCCGGTGCTGCACGACTTGGCGACCCAGTTTCCTGGGGCGCAGATTGACTGGGTGGTGGAAGAGGCCTTTGCCGATTTACTCAAACAAGTGCCGGGCTTGGGTCGGGTGCTGCCTTGCGCCCAGCGGCGTTGGCGCAAAACCCCTTTTGCGGCCGAGACGCGGGCGCAGTGGCGGCAGTTCTGGGCCACGCTACGGCTGGAAGCCTATGACGTGGTGATTGACTTTCAGGGGCTGATCAAATCGGCGCGGGTGGCGCGTGGCGCCCGTCTGACGGACACGGGTTTCAGCGTGACTTACGGCAACCGCAGCGAACTGTGCGCGTATGAATGGCCGGTGCGCTGGATGTTGAACCGCACGGTGCCCATGGAAACGCGTTTGCACGCGGTGGCGCGCACCCGCCAGTTAGCGGCACGCGCCCTCGGCTATGACGATCAGCCCTTGTTGCGCCAAGCCCCTGTTTATCCTTTTGCCAGTCTGCGCACACAAGCGCACAAAGCGGTTTTTTTCGCCCACGGCACCACCCGTGAAGACAACGAATGGCCTGCGTCGCACTGGCTGGAAGTTGGGCAACGCTGTATCGAGGCTGGCTTTGCGCTCTGGATTCCCCAGGCCAACGAGCGTGAGCTGGCGCTGGCCCAGCAACTGAAACTTGTCCTGGGCGATGCGGTGAGGGTTTTACCCCGCTGCGGGCTGGCTGACCTTTTAAAGGTGATGGCGACCTGCCAAGGCGTCTTGGGTGTGGACTCAGGTTTGAGCCATCTCGCCGTGGCCCTTGATTTACCCGTGGTGCAAATATTTAGCCAACCCCGAGCCTGGCGTGCAGGGCCGGTGGGACAGGCGCACCAGTGCGCGGTGGGCGGCGACCATGTGCCTGCGGTGCATGAGGTTTGGGACGCTTGGCAGCGTTGTCTGCTAGCCGCTCCAGTTCATCATCCTTAATTAATTTCCATGATTCGCTACCCCTATAACTTGCTAATGCTGGCCTTGGTTCCCCTTTTGCGACGACGGCTAGCCAAACGGGGGCTGGTGGAGTCGGGTTATTTGGTCGCCGTTGAAGAGCGTTTTGGTCATTACCCTGACGTGGTTCAAGGTGGTTTTGTCTGGGTGCATGCCGTCTCTCTGGGGGAAACACGCGCGGCGGCGGTGCTTATTGCGCGCCTGCGTACCAAGTTGCCCGGCATGCGTTTGTTGCTCACGCATGGCACGGCGACCGGGCGGGCTGAGGGTAAAAAATTGCTTCAACCCGGCGATGTTCAGGTTTGGCAGCCCTGGGACACCATGGGAACCACCCAGCGCTTTTTAGCGCATTTCAAACCCCGTATTGGTCTTTTGATTGAAACCGAAATCTGGCCCAATTTAACGGCCGAGTGCCAGTTGGCCGGTGTGCCCTTGGTACTTGTGAACGCCCGCATGAGCGAAAAATCATTGAAAGATTCGATGAATTTGTCATGGTTGTCGCGACCCGCCTTCGCGGCTTTGACGACTTCGTGGGCCCAAACGCAGGCCGATGCGCAACGTTTGGCCGCTCTGGGTGCGCCCGTAGGGGGCGTTTTTGGCAACCTCAAATTTGACGCTGAAATCAACACCGAGCAACTCGAGCTTGGGCGAGCCTGGCGCCAAGCCTTTGGCCGCCCCGTGGTGCTGTTCGCCAGTTCGCGCGAGGGCGAAGAGCAGGCTTTGCTTGAAATATTGGCATCATTTAGGCCTCTAGAGCGTGAGGAGCGTGTTGACGAAGCTATTAATTTGGAAGCATCTACTATTCAATGGCTGATCGTGCCGCGCCATCCGCAACGCTTTAACGAGGTGGCTGAGCTGATTGAAAGCCACGGTTTTAGGGTGATGCGCCGCAGCAGTTGGATTGATGGTCCGCCCACGCTTGAAGAGACCGCTGACAGCACGTCGGTGCCAACGATCTGGCTCGGGGACTCGCTGGGTGAAATGGCGCTGTACTACGGGCTGGCTGATCTGGCCTTGCTGGGAGGGAGTTTTGAGCCTTTGGGGGGGCAAAATCTGATTGAAGCCGCAGCCTGTGCTTGTCCCGTGGTGATGGGTCGGCACACCTATAACTTTGCTGAGGCCGCTGAGTTGGCTGAAGCAGCGGGCGCTGCGGGCCGGGTGGCCCAATTGACCGAGGCCGTGAAGGTGGCTCAAGCGCTGGTGAGCAACCCTGCCGCCCGAGAGGCGATGGTCAGCGCCGCCACTGAGTTTTCAAACGCCCACCGTGGCGCGCTTGAAAAAACAGTGGAAGCGGTGCTGGCTTTACTTGGCGAGCAGGGCGTTGACGCCGTTTAAGTCTTCGGCTTTCAAGGTGCCGTTGGCCTGGCGCAGTTTCAAGCTGCCCACCAGCACGTCGTAGCGGGCTTTGGCCAGTTTGGCCTTGGTGTCAAACAACTGGCTTTGAGAGTTGAGCACATCAATATTGATTCGCACGCCCACTTGGTAGCCCAGTTTGTTGGCATCCAGGGCGCTTTGGCTGGAAGCTTCAGCGGCTTCCAGTGCTTTGACTTGGCCTTGTCCTGATAAAACACCAAAGAAGGCCGTGCGCGTGCCCTGGGATACAGCACGCTTGGCGCCTTCCAAGTCGTTGCGTGCCTTGTCTTCCAGTGCCAGTGTTTCCTTGATGCGGTTTTGCGTTGAAAAGCCGGCAAAGAGTGGCAGGTTGAATGAGAGGCCGATGGTGCTGGCGTTGATTCGGGATGCTGGTGCACCTGGGCTATTCGAACCATCCAGGTTATTGATGGCACTGTAGCTGGCTGTAATGTCTAGTGTGGGTTTGTGCCCCGCCTCAGCTTTTTTTGTTTCGAGTAGAGCTACATCCAACGCAATCTGGGACTGCTTGATGCTGGGGTGCTCGGCTTCAGATTGCTGGACCCAAACCGCCACATCGCTGGGCGTCAAGTTGGGCAGGCTCAAAGGTTGGGCCAATTGTTTGGGCTGGGCCTCGTTTTTGCCGACCAGTTGGTCCAATGCAATTTTTTTGACGCGCAAATCGTTTTCAGCGGCAATTTCCTGGGCAATCACCAAGTCATAACGGGCTTGCGCCTCCCGGGTGTCGGTGATGGTGGAGGTGCCCACTTCAAAGTTGCGCTTGGCAGAAGCCAATTGTTCGGCCACAGCCGTTTTTTGTGCTTTGACGAAAGTCAAGCTGTCTTGTGAGGCCAGCACATCAAAGTAGACCTGGCTGACACGCACGATCAAGTCCTGATCAGCGGCGTTTAGTTGCGCTTGAGCCAAGTCGAATTGCTTGAGTCCCTGCAGGTAGGATGCTTGGTTGGCAGGACGATAAATTGGCTGCGAAGCACTCATGGTGGCTGTTTCAGTACCGTAACCATAATCCCTGTTTCCAACGCCTGTTTCGGTTGTGTATTCCTGTGTCGACTTGGATTTCACGAACCCCAGATTAGCCGTCGGCAAAATCGCTGCCTTGGCCTGCTCAGCCTTGGCCAGCGTGGCGTTGAACTGGGACTTGGCAGACTGGTAACTGGCATCAAATCCACGCGCTGACTCATACAGGTCCACCAGACTTTGTGCCTGAACTGGGAGCGCAAACGTTGCGCTGATGGCCATAAACAGGGGTAGTAAACGGGGAATTTTCATGTTGAACCTAGGGGTTGAAAGCGTAAATAAATGGGAGCGAAGGGCTGGGTATCAGGATATCGGGGCTTCGGCACCCGCTCAATAGCGTGGAATGCTGGGGTCAAGCTCTGCCGACCAGGCGTTGATACCGCCGGCAATATTGGCCACATGGGCAAAGCCCCGTGACTTTAAAAATGAGGCGACCTGCATGCTGCGTCCGCCGTGGTGGCACAAACAGGCAATAGGCTGCTCGGGGTCAAGCTCGCTCAAACGCGGGGGAATCACGCCCATGGGAATGGTGATGAGCTCAAACCCGTCCGCCTTGATGCTGGCGACCGTCAGCTCTGAGGGCTCGCGCACATCAATGACCACCGGATTACCGTGGCTACGCACGGATTCAAGCCATTGGGCCAACTGGGAGGGGCGAATTTGAGTAATCATGGCGTTCAGAATGTGAAGTGAGAGGGCTCAGGGAAGCCCAGCAGGCGAGGGGCTACGGTGTCCCACGGTTGGCTGGTTTTGAAGTCAGCCTCACCGGTGCGGGTGATCAGGGTGGCGCGCATCATGGGCTCATTGCCGACGATTGCGATCAATCGGCCACCGATTTTGAGGTTTGACAACAAGGTTTGTGGCGCCTCAGCGACCGAGCCGCAGAGCATGATCACATCAAACGGGCCTTCAGCCGGGGCACCGATCGAACCATCCACGTTGCGCACTTCAGCGTTGTGGATACCTGCTTTTTGCAGGTTGGTGCGGGCCATGGTGGCGAGTTCGGGGTTGATCTCGAGTGAAATCACACGTTGGGCGCGGTGCGCCAGCAGGGCGGTCATGTAGCCGGAACCGCTACCGATCTCCAGAACCTTTTCGTGTTTCTGGACTGCAGCGTCTTGCAGCATGCGGGCTTCAACGCGAGGCGCCAACATCACTTGAGCGTGTCCGAGGGGGATTTCCATGTCGACAAAGGCCAGCGCTTTGTGCGCCAGTGGCACAAAATCTTCTCGCTTGACCACTGACAGGAGGTGCAAAACCTCGGTGTCGAGCACATCCCAAGGGCGAATTTGCTGTTCGATCATGTTGAAGCGGGCTTGTTCTAAATTCATCTTGGTACTCCAGGGGGTATGTTAACCGAATATGTAAAATTTTACCCGGCGGCGCTGACGTCTTTGTCAGACTTGGTCCAAAGGCGGCGTAGCCATTGCGCTAGGTCATCCATATAGCAATACACCACAGGCACCACCACCAAGGTGAGCAAGGAAGAGGTGATGACGCCGCCAATGACTGCTTGGCCCATGGGGGCGCGCATCTCTGAGCCTTCGGTGAGGGCAAAAGCCAGGGGCACCATACCGAAAATCATGGCCAGGGTGGTCATCAAAATAGGGCGCAGTCGCACCTTGGCGGCCATCAACAGGGCATCGTGTCGGTTCAAACCCGCGACCGGTTGACCTTCTGCATTGAGGGAAGGCTCGCGAGCGCGGATAGCAAAGTCGATCAGCAAAATGGCATTCTTGGTAACCAGCCCCATCAACATCACTACGCCAATGACCGAGAACATCGACAAGGCCGAGTTGAACATCATCAAGGCCAGCACCACACCAATGAGGGTCAGCGGCAGGGCCGTCATCAGGGCCAGGGGCTGCAAAAAGCTCTTGAACTGGCTGGCCAGAATCATGTAAATAAACACCACCGCCAGCACCAAGGCAGAAATGGCGTAGCCAAAGGCCTCGGCCATGTCTTTGGTGGAGCCACTGAACTGGTAGCTGTAGCCGGGCGGCATGGCAAGGCTTTCCATCGCGGTCTTGATGTCGGCCGAGACCTCGCCTGACGACTTGCCCGACACGTTGGCGCTGATGGCCACCTCGCGCATCATGTCGCGTCGGTTGATCTGGTTGGGTCCGGTGGACTCAATCACGGTGGCTACTTGGTTGAGACGCACGATGCGGGGGCTGCCATCGGCATTGTTGCCCACCGTGAAGGGCAGTTGGTTCATGTCCTGCGGGCTGTTGCGCGCCTCGGGGGCGAGGCGCACATTGACGTCATAGGTTTGGTCATCCGGGGCACGCCAATTGCCCACCGTTTGTCCGGCCACCAGGGTGCGCAGGCTGGCACCAATCTGGGCCACGCTCAAGCCCAAGTCCGAGGCGAGATCACGTTTAACTTCAACATCCAGCGTGGGTTTGTTGGCTTTCAGGGTTGAATCCAGATCCACCAGGCCGGGAATGGTGCGAATTTTTTCCATCGCCGCCTGGGTCAATCGGGTTAATTCGGCGGTGTCGGCGCCCTTGATGGAGAACAGGATTTGTTTTTGTCCGCCTACCGAATCCATCAAGCCGACATGGGTGACGTTGATTCCGGGCACTTGCCGCAACCGCTCCCGCAGCGTGACCGACATCGCATCGACGCTCAATTTGCGGTCTTTACGGTCCACCAAGCGGATGTAAATGCTGGCGTAAATTTTGCCCTGCGCGTTGCCGGTGTTGATGGTGGTCAGGGTGTAGCGAACTTCGGGAAAGGCCCGAACGATGCCTTCGACCTGGCGGGCGCGGGCCTCGGTGACCTCCAGCGAGGAGCCCACCGGGGTGTTGAAGTTCAAGGTGGTTTCAGAGAAGTCTGACTTGGGCACAAACTCGGTGCCCAGGAGTGGCACCATGAAAATACTAACCACAAACACCGCAATCGCCAAGCCCACGGTGGCCAGCTTGTGGTTCAGGGCGCGACGCAAAATGCCTTGGTAGGCATCAGCAATAGCCTCGGTGGCGTGGTCAAACCAGCCGGTGACACGGCCAATGGTTTGGTCATACCAAGAGGCTTTGTAAAGGAGCTGGCCATCGGGGCCCCGCGCCAAGCGATCGGGTTTTTCAATGCTGGGGTCGTGCCAGATGCTCGACAACATCGGGTCCAGGGTAAAGCTGACAAACATCGAGATCAGCACAGCGGCCACGATGGTGATGCCGAATTCATGGAAAAACTTGCCGATGATGCCGCCCATAAAACCAATGGGCAAAAACACCGCCACGATGGACAGTGTGGTGGCCAGCACGGCCATGCCAATTTCCTCGGTGCCGTCCAGCGAGGCCTGAAACACCGACTTGCCCATTTGCACATGGCGCACGATGTTTTCACGGACCACAATGGCGTCGTCAATCAGCAAACCCACACACAGACTCAGCGCCATCAAGGTGATCATGTTGATGGTGAAGCCAAATATATTCATGAACAAGAAGGTGCCGATGATGGCAATCGGCAGCGTCAGCCCGGTAATCACGGTGGAGCGCCAGGAGTTCAAAAATAAAAACACAATCAACACGGTGAGCAGGGCGCCTTCAATCAGCGTACTGCGCACATTGCTGACAGACACCCGAATCTGGCGCGAACCATCGGTGATCTGCTCCAGTCGCAGGCCGGGAGGCAACTGTTTTTGCATCTCGGCCAAGGTTTTTTGCAGGCCATCCACCACCCCAATGGTGTTTTCATCCTGTGACTTTTGCACGTTCAAAAGCAGCGTGCGTTGGCCATTAAAGAGGGCCAGGCTGTCAATTTCCTGGGCGCCATCGGCCACGCGGGCCACTTGGTCCAGCCGCACGGGGGCGCCATTTTTGCGGACCACAATAATTTGGCCAAAGTCTTCCGGGCGCTTCATGCGTGCGGCGATCTGAATCACCCGCTCTTGCTCTTGCGAACGAATGGCGCCGACCGGCAAGTCCTGGTTTTCATTGCGCACCGCATTCACCACTTGGTCCGGCGTGATGCCAAAGGATTCCAGTGCCTTGGGGTTGAGGTAAATGTTGATCTCGCGCTTGGTGCCGCCCACCACGGTCACGGAGCCCACGCCCCGGACGTTCTCAAGCCGTTTGGCCAAGGTTTGCGAGGCCCAGTTGGTCATCTCAACCGCATTCATGGGTGCAATCCCTTTGGCCGTGCTGTCAGGCAGCACCGCCACTGACCAGACTGCGCGGGCTGAAGGGTCGTAGCGCAGCACGCGGGGCTCTTTGACCTCGGCACGCAGGTTGGGGCGCACAGAAGCCACTTTTTCGCGCACGTCTTCGGCGGCCTTGCGGCCGTCAATGTGCAAGCCAAACTCAATAATGACCACTGACTGACCTTCGTAGCTGCGCGAGGTCAGGGCGCTGATGCCGGCAATGGAGTTGACGGCTTCTTCCAATTTTTTGGAGACTTCGCTTTCCACGATCTCAGGTGAGGCGCCGGGGTATTCAGCCGTGACCACCACCACGGGAAAGTCGATGTTGGGGAATTGGTCCACTTGCAGGCGCTGCAGCGAAAAAAGACCCAACACCACAATGGCCAGCATGACCATCGTGGCCAGTACCGGATTTTTAAGACTGACGCGGGTGAACCACATTTACTGCGCCCCGGTGTTTAGTTTGACCTGCGTGCCCGACTGCAAAACGCCCATGGTGCCACTCAAAATAGAGGCGTTTTCAGGTACGTCCTTGATGCCGACCATCGACTGGCCTTCAAATTCCCCGCGCACGCCCAAGACCACGTTCTGGTGAACGATGCGGCCATTGACCACAATTTGCACATAGGGTTGCGGTTTGTCCGTTCGCACGGCGCTCATCGGCACGGTCAAGGTTTTGACCTTGCCCAGCTCAAGGGTACCTTGGGCAAACAATCCTTGGCGAAGCCCTACCGTTGACGCGAGCGCCACATAGGCCAACACCGCCCGACTGCCCGCTACCGCACTCGGGTTCACACGCACGACTTTGGCGGCAATGGGTTTGGCGGCACCTTCAATCGTGAGCTGGGCGGCTTGGCCGACCGTGACCAGTATTGAATCAGCAGCGCTGAGACTGGCCTCCAACTCCAGGCGGCTCAAGTCCACAATTTCGACGATGCGGGCATCAATGGCCACGCGCTCGCCCGTCTGGGCCAGTCGCTGCGCGATCAGCCCCGAAATAGGCGCACGCAAGACGGTGTCTTGCAGCGACTTCACCGCCACTTCAGCGCCTGCTTGGGCAGCCTGGAAATTGGCCTCGGCGGCGGCCAGAGAAGCCAAGGACGATTCCAGCGCGGTTTTGGAGATAAAGCCCTGATCCACCAGCGAGCGGTTGTTCTCAAAACTGCGCTTGGCAATGTCCACTTGCGCTTTGGCTGACTCTGCTTGTTGCTGCGCTTGGCGCACCCGCGACTGAAACTCGGTGGACTCCACCCGGGCGATGACTTGGCCCTCTTTAACCAAGTCGCCCTCGCGCACTGTCAATCCCTGCAACTCACCCGCCACGCGCGCCTTGACAAAGGCCGCATTGACCGCCTTGAGAGGCCCGGCGATCGCCAGGGTTTGCGTGAGCAGCCGTGTTTTGACAGGCACTAAATCCGTAGCCGTCAAAGACATGACCGCCTCGGTTTTTTGCGAAACCTGCTGCGCCTGCAGCGCGGCCGCTTTGTCTTTTCGGCTTGAGAGCACGCGCAAGGCACCGGCGGCCAACAAAGCGACGATCACGGCCACGAGGGCCCATTTAATCCAGGATTTCATAAAGACGAGGGGTTTCTAATGCGTTGTATTGAGGGGTTTGGCTGGGGCAATGCTCAAACCATTGAGCAGGGTTTCAACCTGCAAGGCGATGTAGTCTTCAGGGTTCAATTCATCCCCCGCGCAACAGGTGCCCAGAGAATGTTTCCACATGGAGAGAAACAACATGGGGGCCAACACCAGGTAAACCCCGTACTTCATGTCCATCGGCCGAAACTCGCCACGGTCCACACCGCGCTGCAAGACCCGGCGGATCAACTCGTTGCCAGGTTGAATCACTTCTTGCTGGTAGAAGGCGGCCAGTTCGGGAAAGTTTCTGGCCTCACTCATCATGAGTTTGCTGATGCCGGACGCTTTGGTCGACCCCAAACGCGCCCACCAAGTGCTCATGCAGGTGCGAAGCAAGTCGGCCGTGCTGCCTTGAAAGCTGGCAAATTCAGCACTCCACTCCGGGAAACGGCCGGAGATGTTTTCGCGCACCACGGCTTTAAAGAGCTCTTCTTTGCTGGAGAAATATAAAAACAGCGTGCCCTTGGAGACGCCGGCCAACTTCGCTACTTCTTCGGCACGGGTGGCCGCAAACCCTTTTTCCACAAACAAGGTCAGGGCCGCATCCAGTAGCTCGCCAGGGCGGGCATCCTTGCGGCGTTCATGCTTGATGTGCGGAGCTAAAGTGCTCTCGGATTGAAGGAGGGGAAGTGGCATGAAATTAATGACTGAGTGGTTAGTAATGTAACTTTGCCCTATTTAACTGTCAATTAGGCGGGGCATTTTCGAGTCTTGAAATTTGTAAACTTTGCGCAAAGCTGAGTGCCGGCGATTTAAAGGGCTTTGGGGTGGCGCGTAAGATGCGACGACTCATTTGATTGACACAATTTTCGGAGCTATTTCATGTCGGATTCCCTGCAAACCCTGACCCTGGGTGGTGGTTGTTTTTGGTGCACAGAGGCCGTGTTTGTCGGCGTCAAAGGTGTGTTGGATGTTGAAAGCGGCTACTGCAATGGGCAGGTGCTGCGCCCCACGTATGAGCAAGTGTGCTCAGGCACCACCGGCCACAACGAGGTAGTAAAGCTGGCCTTTGACCCCGCCCAGATCAGCGTGCGGGAGATTTTGGAAATATTCTTTGTTATCCACGACCCCACCACCCTGAACCGCCAGGGCAACGACCGGGGCACGCAGTACCGTAGCGGCATCTACGTCTCAAACCCCGAGCAGGCCGTTGTTGCCCAAGACCTGATTGGCGAGATAAACGCCAGTGGCGTATTGGGCCAACCGGTGGTGACCGAAGTGCAGCCACTGGCCAACTATTCCCCCGCCGAGGACTACCACCAGGACTTTTTCGAGAACAACCCGGGCCAGGGCTACTGCCTGGCGGTGGCTGCGCCTAAGGTGGAGAAGTTTCGCAAAACCTTTAAGCGGCTGGTGAAGGCGTGAAGGTTACCCCGTGATTCGATCATCAAACTTAAGTTTCCACTACCCCAACGGCCCCACGCTGAGTTTCCCGGATGTGGACGTGGCGCAGGGTTCGGTGGTCTTGTTGCGCGGCCCATCGGGGTGCGGTAAATCGACCTGGCTGGCGCTTGTTGCCGGGCTGATGCTGCCTAGCTCGGGTGATTTGATAGTTGCTGAGCAGCCTTTGTCTGCGCTTAAAGTGGTCGCGGCAGACGCCTGGCGGGCGGGTGCTATCGGGTTTTTGCCTCAAAAATTGCATTTGAGTGCTGCCCTGACGGTTCAGCAAAACCTCGCGATGGCGCAGTGGGCGGCAGGGCAGTCCGAAGACCTGACGCGCATCGCTGAGGCCTTGGCCGCCTTGGGTGTGGCTGAGTTGTCCCAGCGCAAACCTTCCCAACTCTCAGGGGGGCAGGCGCAGCGGGTGGCCTTGGCCCGGGCTGTGTTGCTCAAACCCCGCGTCATTTTGGCGGATGAGCCCACGGCCAGTTTGGACGACGATGCGGCCCTTGATGCGGTGACCTTGTTGCTCAGCACCGCGCGCCGCGAAGGCGCCACACTGGTGATTGCCACACACGATGCCCGCGTGGCGGCGGCGTTGGCGCTGATGGGTGGAGATATATGCCAAATCGGCTTGCAAGCCCCTAGAAACCTGCTTGGCCAGCTATGAAAATAAACGCATGAAAACCCTCTTTTTTGCCTGGCGCTTTCTCTGGTCGCGCCCTTTGGGGGCAGCCCTGAACTTGCTGCTGTTGAGTTTGGGGCTGGCGTCCATCACTTTTTTACTCTTGGTCAGCCACCAGTTGAGTCAGGCGTTCGAGCGCGATTTGGCGGGGATTGATGTGGTGGTGGGCGCCAAAGGCAGCCCGATGCAACTCATTTTGTCCGGCGTTTTTCACCTGGATGTGCCGCCCGGTAACGTGCCGCTGCAAGCCGTCAAGGCGCTGGAGACGCATGCGATGGTGGCTAGCGTGGTGCCCATCAGCTTGGGCGACAACTTTCAGGGCTTTCGCATTGTGGGCACGTCACCTGCGTACCTCACCCTGTACCAAGCAAATTTGAAGCAGGGCCGCGTTTGGGCGGCCCCTTTGCAGGTGGTGCTGGGGGCCACAGCGGCGCAAAAACTGGGGCTGGGTTTGGGGGCGCAATTTGCGGGCTCGCATGGTTTGGGCGCAGGTGGTCACGCGCATGGCGACTCGCGTTACACCGTCACCGGCATTTTGGCGCCCACTGGCAGCGTGCTTGACCGCCTGATCTTGACCGACAGCGCCTCGGTCTGGCAGGTGCATGAAGACGCCACCGCGCTGGACGACGAAGACCGAAAAGTCATGCAAGACGAGCGCGAGGTGACGATGGCGCTCATCCGCTACAAAACGCCGATGGCGGCCATGACGTTTCCGCGCTATGTCAATACCCAAACCAAGATGCAGGCCGCAGCGCCCGCGCTGGAAATTACCCGTTTGCTGGCCATGCTGGGCATCGGCACCGACGTGCTGCGGGCTTTTGCGGGGGTGCTTTTGCTCACGGCGGGTTTGAGTGTTTTCATTGGTTTGTGGAACGCCGTGCGCGAGCGGCGCGCCGATCTGGCGCTACTTCGCATGTTGGGCGCCCCGCCTTCCCGCGTGGCCGCTTTGTTGTTGAGTGAGGCACTATGGCTGGGCCTGCTGGCCGCGGGTTTGGGTCTGCTGGGCGGACAGGGGTTTGCCGCCCTTATTGGTGCCTTGTTAAAGCTGGATAATTCTTTGTTGATCGGCGGCATGGCTTGGCCCCTGGACCTGTGGGTGGTGCCCTGTCTGGCCTTTGGTATTTCCATGGCCGCAGCGCTGCTGCCCACGCTGGGTGCTTACCGTATCAGCGTGTTGGAACTTTTGCAATCCAGGTAAATTTATGAAAAAAAGACTTCTAGCCACCGTCTGCCTTGCTATAGCAGCTACTTTTTCAATAGCAGCAGAGGGGCATTCGGCCCAAGAAAACAAAGAAGATGCGGCGCGTCATCGCGCGATGGCGACGGCGCACTCGGCTGCCGCGCAGTGCCTGGGCAGCAAAAGCTCGCCTGAGGCTTGCCTTGTCACCTTGAAGGCCAGTTGCAGCGGTTTGGCGGTGGGCAAGTTCTGTGGTTTGAAGCAAGAGGCTTGGGGCAACGCCGCCAAATCACTTACCCAAACGGCTCAGGCGCACCAAGCCGCCGCTGCCTGTGTTGAAGCGGGTAAATCCGAGGACGTCTGCATGGCTGACTTGCAGTCCGCCTGCAAAGGTCTGGCGATTGGCAAGTTTTGTGGCATGGTTCACGCGCATTAAGTCGCGCACTAAGATATCGGTCTTGATTGGAGATATTTATGAAACGCATTGCATTGGTCTTGTCCGTTTTGGCCTTACTTTCACCTATGGCCAGTCAAGCACAACTGAGTTCGCCGATTGAAGGCGGCCTGCCTGCGGGCACCGGGGCGGGCGTTCACAGCCCCAACAGTCCGATAGCCCCTTTGCCGCAGCGGGGTGATGTGCTGCCGTGGTCGATGCTTTCAGACGTCAAGACCAAGTCGGTCAAAAACCGTTTGCTGCCTGTGTTCCCGGCCCCAGTCGTCTCATTGAACCAGAAAACCCAGCGTGTGCAGGGTTTCATGATGCCGCTGGACCCTGGTGAAAAACAAAAACACTTCTTGCTCAGCTCTGTGCCCATGAGTTGCTCGTTCTGCACCCCCGGCGGCCCCGAGAGCATGGTTGAAGTCACCACCAAAACCCCGGTTAAGTACTCACTGGAGCCTGTGGTGGTAGAGGGCAAGTTTGCCGTCTTGAACGACGACCCTTACGGGCTTTACTACCGCATGGTGGATGCGGTCAGCGTTAAATAAGCTTTAGGGCGCCAAGCGCTCGCGGCTCCATGACGCGCCGTCGCCCATGGTGTAGCGCAGTCGGTCATGCAGGCGGCTTTTGCGGCCTTGCCAAAACTCCCAATGATCGGGCTTGAGCCGATAGCCGCCCCAGTGCGGTGGGCGCGGTGGGTTGAGCAAAAACTGGGCGCCGTACTTCACCGCATTGGCCACCAGCACGCCGCGTCCCGAGATCACCTGGCTCTGGGGCGAGGCCCAGGCGCCAATGCGTGAATCCAGCGGGCGGCTGTGAAAGTAGTCGTCACTCTCCACATCACTTACTTTTTCCACAACACCTTCAATGCGCACCACGCGTTCTAGTTCAACCCAGTGGAACTGCAAAGCGGCAAAGGGGTTGCCCGCCAATTGCTGTCCCTTGCGGCTCTCATAGTTGGTAAACCAGGTGATGCCCCGTTCGTCATAGCCCTTGATCAGCACCACCCGCGTGCTGGGGCGCAGGTCGCTGGCTACTGTGGCCACGGTCATGGCGTTGGGCTCGGGCACCTCGGCGCTGATGGCCTCGGCTAACCATTGTTCAAACTGAAGCAAGGGATTGGCCTGCGAGGCGTCTTCGTTGAGTTCGGCGCGTTCGTAGCTTTTTCGGAGGTCGGCAAGTGAAGTCATTACGATCGATTGTGTATGTGGTTAATTCGTGTTTATCTCAAAGTCGCAATAAAAAAGTGTTTCATTTTGAGAAAAAATGATTTCACTTAGGAATAACCCGTATTAGTTTTGACAAACATTGATCTAGGCTAAGGATTGTGCAAATTAAGTTGCGCATCAAGAGCCCAATGAGCTCGCTAATTATCCTGGAGATTCCCTTATGAGCGTTAATTTTCAAATCAATGGTAAGGCCGTGACGGCCAATGCCGAAACCGACACCCCTTTGTTGTGGGTCATCCGTGACGAGTTGGGTCTGACGGGTACCAAGTTTGGCTGCGGTGCGGCCTTGTGTGGTGCGTGCACCGTGCATGTGGATGGTCAGCCCGTGCGCTCATGCCAGACGCTGTTGTCTAGCGTGGCCGGAAAAAAGGTCTCCACGGTGGAGAGTCTTTCCAAGAACAACACCCACCCCTTGCAAGTGGCGTGGATCAAGCACGATGTGCCCCAGTGTGGCTACTGCCAGTCTGGCCAGTTGATGAGTGCTGCAGCCTTGCTGGCCACTAATAAAAACCCGAGCGATGCGGATATTGATGCCGCCATGAGCGGCAATATTTGCCGTTGCGGTACCTACCCGCGCATCAAGGCCGCCATTAAAGACGCCGCTTCCACCCTGCGTAACGCTTGAGGAGAATCACCATGACCACATCACGTCGTAACTTTTTAAAAACCTCCGCTCTGGCTTCTGGCGGCTTGCTGATGGGCCTCACTTTGCCCGGTAGCTCACTCTTGGCGGCTGGCACCGTGCATACGCCCAACGCCTGGGTGCACATTGCTGACGACAACACCATTACCTTGTTCTCGGCGCGTTCCGAGATGGGGCAGGGGGTGTACACCTCCATGCCCATGTTGATTGCAGAAGAACTCAATGTCGATCTCAAGCAAGTCAAGGTGGCCATTGCGCCTCCCAATGCGGCCTATGTCAATGCCTTGCTGGGCGCGC
>CANBUY010000040.1 GCA_947372745.1 Comamonadaceae bacterium
CGTCAATCCAGTCGTCGTTGTTTTTCACACCAAAGTAGCCGGACTGAATGCGCAGCGCCTCGCGCACACTAAAAAACGGGTCGAACACCAGCTCTTGCGGCACCACGCCCAAACTGCGGCGCGCCTGTGCGTAGTCGGCCTGCACATCGTGTCCCAGCACGCTTACCGCACCCGCGGTTGGGCGAGAAAGCCCCGCCAAAATGCTGATCATGGTGGTTTTACCGGCACCATTGGGGCCCAGCAAGCCAAAAAACTCGCCTTCCTCAATGTCAAGACTGACGCCATCGAGGGCGAGAAAAGTACTGCCTTTGGGGCCCTTTGGAGAGGCGTAAGACTTGGAGACGGACTTGAATGAAATGGCGGCCATGTGAACCTGTTATTTTACGGGGGCAATCGGCAGCAACTCCAGGATGCCGTAAAGCGCGGCCAAATCGGCCAATCGCCGGGGCAAACCCTGCAGGGACAAGGACTTGTTAGAAGCGACACATCGGCGCCGGAACTCAAGCAAAACGGCCAACGCGGCCGAGTCAAATCGGCTGAGGGGGGACGCGTCAACCACGACTTCAGGACCCGCATGGGCTTTCAAGCCCTGCTCGAGCGTGGTCAGGCACGCGTTGGCCTGCGCACAGGTGAGTTCTTGGGGCAACGTGAGCAAGATCAACCTTTTTTAGCGTTGGACTTGTTGCGCTCAGTCAGGGTCGTGATCAGGCCCGCCACACCCTTGGCACTGATTTCCTGCGCAAACTGGCTACGGTAGGTCTCCATCAACCAGACGCCTAGGACGTTGAGGTTGTAAATTTTCCAACCGGCGCCGTCGCCCGGTGTTTTTTCCATTTTGTAATCGAGTTGCACCGGGTCACCGTGGCCGATGACTTCGGTGCGCACCACCACCTCTTTGTCTTCAGGGGAGGCACGAAGTGGTTTGACCACAATGGTTTGGTCGCCCACCTGAGACAGGGCACCGGCGTAGGTGCGCACCAACAACGTTTTGAACTCTTCCTGCAGGCGTTTTTGCTGCTCAGGGGTGGCTTGGCGCCAAGCCGGGCCGACGGCGGAGGCTGTCATGCGCTGGAAGTTGACGTTGGGCATGATGCGGGCGTCCACCAAGGCCACGATTTGCAAAACATCACCAGATTTGATGGACTTGTCGGTCTTGATTTTGTCCAGAATGTCGAGTGACAGGCGCTTGATCAAGGCATCAGGGGCTTCGTCGGCGGCATGGACGGGCAGCACAAACAGGCACGAAAAGCCCAAGGTCAGGGCTGCAAAAATTTGGGATAAAAAACGGCGATTCATGGGTTTACTTTTCAACGGGTTCAGTTGGCTTGTCGGCTTCGATTTCATCTGGCGGGTTGCCATCATAAATAGCGCTGCGGCGGCTTTGGAGGTAGGAGTCTCTGGAGAATGTGTAGCGGTCAAGTGCAATTTCATCCAGCATGGCGGTGGCTTTGAGCAGACCCGCACGTTTATCGACACCCCGCACAAACGCCACGGAGTTACGGGTAGGCACATGGCCAATGTTGCCAGCGATATCGCCCTGCGAATCCACCATGCGCGCCATGCCGTCACGAACGGTTGAAGGTCCGAAAATAGGAAGCACCAAGTAAGGACCGGGCCCCACACCCCAAAAACCCAAGGTGTGTCCAAAGTCTTTGGAGTGCTTGTCAAGCCTCATCTCTGAGGCAACGTCGAGCACACCGCCCAAGCCGAGCGTGGAATTGACGCCAAAACGGAACAGGCTTTCGGTAGCTGCTTCACCTTTAAATTGCAGACCATTATTGACAAATGACCAAGCGTCTTCAAGGTTTTCAAAGAAATTAGTCACGCCTTGACGCACCAAACGTGGGGCGACCTCGACATAGACGGTCGCGACTGGTTTTAAAACCGCACGGTCCACCACATCATTGAATTTGAAGACACCCCGATTGAAGGGCTCCAAAGGATCACGAGGATTGGCGCTGGGGCCGCTGGCGCAAGCCGTCAAAAGCAACAGGGCCATCAAGAGACCTAGGCTGGAAAGGTTTTTATAAACCCTTGTTTTTTTAAAATTCATCCCTGATTACCTTTTATTTTTTTGTTTTGTCGGCCTCAGCCGACCCATCAGCCGCTTTACTGAATAAAAACTGGCTGATTAAACTTTCAAGCACCAAGGCTGACTGTGTGCTTGAAATCGAGTCGCCCGCAGTCAAAACCTTTTCGTCTGCGCCGGGCTCCATGCCCAGGTACTGCTCGCCCAGCAAGCCGCTGGTCAAAATTTTCAAGGAACTGTCTTTGGGAAATGCGTAGCGGCTCTCGAGCGCCAGCGTCACGCGGGCCTGAAAGGTTTTGTCGTCAAACACCATTTTTTCAACCCGCCCCACCACCACACCGGCGCTGCGCACCGCGGCCTTGGGCTTGAGGCCGCCGACGTTGTCAAACTTGGCCGTGACCTGATAGGTTTTCTGAAAACTCAGGCTTAAGAGATTGGCCGACTGCAGGGCCAAAAACAAAATAGCCACAGCACCAATCAGCACAAAGAGGCCAACCCACACATCATTTTTCGAACGTTGCATCAAACTTCCTTTAAACAGTTGGGGACAGCGCTGGCGCGCTTGGCGTCGCTGCGGACTGCCCCAAAGACAGCTTTTTATTAAATAGTAAACATCAAAGCGGTCAGGATGAAATCCAGACCCAAAACCGACAAAGACGCGACCACCACGGTTCGCGTGGTGGCGCTGGCCACGCCTTCGGGGGTGGGTTGGGCTTCAAAGCCTTGCAACAAAGCGATAAAAGTCACGGTAAAACCAAACACAACGCTTTTGATCACGCCATTGCCCACGTCTTTCCAAACATCCACGCCCCCCTGAATCTGACTCCAAAACGACCCGGCGTCTACGCCAATCATCAACACCCCCACCACCCAACCGCCAATAATGCCCATCGCGCTGAACACAGCGGCCAACAGCGGCATGGTGATGACGCCCGCCCAAAAACGGGGCGCCAAAATACGCAGCACCGGGTCGACCGCCATCATTTCCATGACGCTGATCTGCTCGCCCGCCTTCATCAAACCAATTTCAGCCGTGAGCGAGGTGCCCGCGCGACCGGCAAAGAGCAAAGCGGTCACAACTGGCCCCAATTCGCGCACCAAACTGAGCGTGACCAACAAGCCGAGCGCCTCTGAGGAGCCATAACGCTGCAGGGTGTAGTAACCCTGCAAACCAAAAACAAAACCCACAAACAAGCCTGACACCGCAATGATGGCGAGGGAATAGTTGCCCAAAAAGTGAATTTGGTCTCGGATCAGCCCAAAACGCTTCAGGCTGCTGAACAACGTGAACAAGAGCCGCACAAAAAGCCGCGCGCCCTGCCCCAGATCAGCCAATTGGCGGCGAGCAGAAAAACCGACATCGGCGGGCTTGAACCAACTCATGAGGCCACGCCCTGTCCAAAATCTTCGGCCACGGTGGGGCCGGGGTAATGAAAGCGCACCGGGCCATCCGACAAGGCGTGCACGTATTGGTAAACCAGCGGGTCAGTACTTTGGCGCACTTCGTCGGGCGTGCCTTGCACGGCAATTTTGCCGTTAGCCAGGATCACGACATGATCGGCAATGGCAAAGGTTTGCTCCAACTCGTGAGAGACAAACACGCTGGTCAGGCCCATCGAGTCGTTCAGTTCGCGAATTAACCTAGCTGCGGTTCCCAAAGAAATCGGATCGAGGCCTGAGAAGGGTTCGTCGTACATCACCAACTCAGGGTCCAGCGCAATCGCGCGGGCCAAGGCAATGCGCCTGGCCATGCCGCCCGAGACTTCGCTGGGCATCAGGTCGCGCGCACCGCGCAGGCCCACCGCATTAAGCTTCATCAGCACGATGTCGCGAATCAGGGCTTCAGGCAAGTCGGTGTGCTCGCGCAGCGGAAAGGCGACGTTCTCGAACACACTCAAATCGGCAAACAAGGCGCCAAATTGAAACAACATGCCCATGCGGCGCCGCGCAGCATACAACTGCGTTTGGTTCATGGGGGTGATGTCTTGGCCGTCAAATAAAACCGAGCCTCTTTGTGCCCGGTTTTGACCACCAATCAGCCGCAAAATGGTGGTTTTACCGCCGCCCGAGGCGCCCATCAAGGCCGTGACCTTGCCGCGTGGCACCGACATGGAGATGTCGTCCAGAATAATGCGATCGCCGTAACCAAAGGTTAAATTGCGCAGTTCGACAAGAGATTCTGAAACGGGGGCGGACATAGTGGCGTTTAAAAAAGGAAAGGCCGGGGGATGCCCGGCCCTTGGATCATACGGGATTACACCTACGTGAGGCGCAGCCCGGGGAAATTGATCCTGTTCTTTACTGGTCTTTACCGAGGTAAATCGCTGGTTCCCATCAAGAATTCATCGATAGAGCGCGCGGCTTGGCGGCCTTCACGAATCGCCCACACCACCAAGCTCTGACCGCGGCGAATGTCACCTGCGGCAAACACTTTGGCCACGTTGGTGGCGTAGCCGCCGGTGAATTCAGTGCTGGCTTTGGCATTGCCACGGGCATCTTTGTCGATGCCGAATGAATCCAAAATGGTGGCCACCGGGCTCACAAAGCCCATCGCCAGCAGCACCAAATCGGCCGGGTAGGTTTTCTCGGTCCCGGGAATCTCGACCATCTTGCCATCTTTGAACTCGATGTGCACGGTCTTCAAACCGGTGAGTTTGCCTTTTTCGCCAATGAATTCTTTGGTGGAAATAGCAAATTCGCGCGTGCAACCTTCGTCATGGCTGGAACTGGTGCGCAACTTTAACGGCCAGTAAGGCCAGGTCATGGGGCGGTTTTCTTCGACCGGGGGTTCCGGCATCACCTCAAACTGGGTAATGCTGACCGCGCCGTGGCGGTTGCTGGTGCCCACGCAATCAGAGCCCGTGTCGCCACCGCCAATGACGATGACGTTTTTTCCATCGGCGCGCAACTGAGTTTTGAGCTTGTCACCCGCGTTGACCTTGTTTTGCAGGGGCAAAAATTCCATGGCGAAATGAACACCTTCCAGATCACGCCCAGGTACCGCCAGGTCACGCGATTGCTCGGCACCGCCGGTCAACAGCACGGCGTCAAAGTCTTTTTGCAACTGAGCGGGGGTGATGGTCTCTTTGGCCCAGTTGATGACTTTGGAGGTCTTGGGCAAATCACCCACCAGCACACCAGTGCGGATCGTCACACCTTCTTTTTGCAGCTGCTCGACGCGGCGGTCGATGTGCGACTTTTCCATCTTGAAATCAGGAATGCCGTAGCGCAGCAAGCCGCCCACGCGGTCATTCTTCTCAAACAAGGTGACGTCGTGGCCGACACGGGCCAACTGCTGGGCCGCCGCCATACCGGCCGGGCCAGAGCCCACCACGGCTACTTTTTTGCCGGTTTTACGCTTGGGCAACTGGGGCTGCACCCAACCTTCAACCCAGGCCCGGTCGATGATGGCGTGCTCAATGGACTTGATGCCCACCGCGCCGTCGTTCACGTTCAACACGCACGCCGCTTCGCAAGGTGCGGGGCAAATGCGGCCCGTGAACTCGGGGAAGTTATTGGTGCTGTGCAGCACGTCAATCGCGTTTTTCCAGTCGCCCGAGTACACCAGTTCGTTGAAATCCGGAATGATGTTGTTGACCGGGCAGCCGTTGTTGCAAAACGGCGTGCCGCAGTCCATGCAGCGCGCGGCTTGCACTTTGGACTGAGAGTCGTCCAAGGCCACCACAAACTCTTTGTAATTCTTCAAGCGCTCAGGCACGGGCTTGTAGCCCTCCTCGACGCGCTCAAACTCCATGAAGCCAGTAATTTTTCCCATAATTTTTTCCTATTCGTGACGTCAGTGCGCAGCTTACTTGGCCGAAACAGCTTCTTTATTTATAGCTGTCTTAGCACGGCTACTAAGGGCTTGAGCCTCTTTACGTGCATTAATTTCACCCAAAGCACGCTTGTACTCGTTGGGGAACACTTTGACAAACTTGAGGCGCGAAACCGCCCAGGTGTCCAGCAATTCGCGGGCGCGCTTGCTGCCAGTCCAGCGGTTGTGGTCTTCCAGCAGTTTCTTCAACTGCGCTTCATCGCTCAGACCTCGGTGCCAGATGGCTTTGTCCATCGCGGCTTCCTGCTCTGGGGCCGTGAGCACTTTCTCCAGGCTGACCATGGAGGTGTTGCAGCGTGTGGCGAATTGGCCATCTTCGTCATAAACGTAGGCAATACCGCCGCTCATGCCGGCTGCAAAGTTGCGTCCGGTTTTGCCCAACACGGCCACCGTGCCGCCGGTCATGTACTCGCAACCGTGGTCGCCTGTGCCTTCCACCACCGTGGTGGCACCTGACAGACGCACCGCGAAGCGCTCGCCGCCCACGCCGCTGAAGAAGGCTTCACCGGAGGTGGCGCCGTACATCACGGTGTTGCCAACAATGGTGTTGCGAATCGCCTCACCTCTGAAGTCGATGCTGGGGCGCACCACAATGCGGCCGCCCGAGAGGCCCTTGCCGGTGTAGTCATTGGCGTCGCCAATGAGGTACATGGTGATGCCTTTGGCCAAAAACGCACCAAAGGACTGACCACCGGTGCCTTCCAGCTGGATGCGGATGGTGTCATCCGGCAAACCTTCGGGGTGAACCTTGGTCACCGCGCCCGAGAGCATGGCGCCCACGGAGCGGTTGACGTTGCGGGCCACTTCCATGAACTGCACTTTTTCGCCCTTGTCAATCGCCGCACGGCTCTTGGCGATCAGCACGTTATCGAGTGACTTCTCCAGACCGTGGTCTTGGGTGAGGGTTTGGAAACGGGGCACATCGGCGGGAACATTGGGCATGGCAAACAGGCGACCAAAGTCCAGGCCGCTGGCTTTCCAATGCGAGATACCTTGGCGCATGTCAAGCAAATCGGCACGGCCAATCAGGTCGTCAAATTTGCGGATACCCAGCTGGGCCATGATTTGACGCACTTCTTCGGCAATGAAGAAGAAGTAGTTCACCACATGCTCAGGCTTGCCAGAAAACTTCTTGCGCAACTCGGGGTCTTGCGTGGCCACGCCCACCGGGCAGGTGTTGAGGTGGCATTTACGCATCATGATGCAGCCTTCCACCACCAGCGGGGCGGTGGCAAAACCGAACTCATCAGCGCCCAAAAGCGCACCAATGGCGACGTCGCGGCCGGTCTTCATCTGGCCGTCAGCCTGCACGCGGATGCGGCTGCGCAAGCGGTTGAGCACCAGCGTTTGCTGGGTTTCAGCCAAGCCAATTTCCCAAGGGCTGCCGCAATGCTTGATGGACGACCAAGGCGAAGCGCCCGTGCCGCCGTCGTGTCCAGCGATCACCACATGGTCAGCCTTGCACTTGGCCACGCCAGCGGCGATGGTGCCCACGCCAATTTCAGCCACGAGCTTGACGCTGATACCGGCATGCGGCGCCACGTTTTTCAAGTCGTGAATCAACTGGGCCAGGTCTTCAATCGAGTAGATGTCGTGGTGCGGTGGGGGCGAAATTAAACCCACGCCCGGCACCGAGTAACGCAACTTACCGATGTAATCGGACACTTTGCCGCCGGGCAACTGACCACCCTCGCCAGGCTTGGCGCCCTGGGCCATCTTGATCTGAATCTGGTCCGCGCTGCTCAGGTATTCGGCGGTGACGCCAAAACGGCCTGAAGCCACTTGCTTGATGCGCGAACGCAGCGAGTCGGTGGGGTTCAGGGGAATGTCCACCGCCACCACGTCATGCCCAATGATGTCCGCCATGGTCTGGCCGACTTTGATCGGGATGCCTTTGAGCTCGTTGCGGTAACGGGCTGGGTCTTCACCGCCCTCGCCCGTGTTGCTCTTGCCGCCAATGCGGTTCATGGCCACAGCCAGCGTGGCGTGCGCCTCGGTGCTGATCGAACCCAGCGACATGGCGCCGGTGGCGAAACGCTTGACGATCTCGGCGGCGGCCTCCACTTCTTCCACTGGAATGGCTTTGGCGGGGTCGATTTTGAACTCGAACAGGCCGCGCAGCGTCATGTGGCGCTTGCTTTGGTCGTTGATCAACTGGGCGTACTCTTTGTACGTGTTCCAGTTGTTGGAGCGGGTGCTGTGCTGCAGCTTGGCAATGGCATCCGGCGTCCACATGTGCTCTTCGCCACGGGCGCGCCAGGCGTACTCGCCGCCGGCATCCAAGCGGTTCGCCAGCACGGGGTCGTCGCTGAAAGCGGCCTTGTGCATGCGAATGGCTTCTTCGGCAATCTCAAACACGCCAATGCCCTCAACGCGGGTAGGCGTGCCGGTGAAGTACTTGGCCACCGTGACGGTGTTCAGGCCAATGGCCTCAAACAACTGTGCGCCGCAGTAGCTCATATAGGTAGACACGCCCATTTTGGACATGATCTTGGACAGGCCCTTGCCTACCGCTTTGACGTAGTTGTAGATCGCCTTGTCAGCGCTCCGGTCGCCGGGCAGGTCTTTGCTGATCTCGGCCAGGGTTTCCATCGCCAAGTAGGGGTGAACGGCTTCAGCGCCGTAACCGGCCAGCACGGCAAAGTGGTGCACTTCGCGGGCAGTGCCCGTTTCGACCACCAAACCAGCGTTGGTGCGCAAGCCAGCAATCACCAAATGCTGGTGAATGGCAGACAAGGCCAGCAGCGCGGGAATGGCCACCTGGGTAGCGGTCACGTTGCGGTCGCTGATGATCAGGATGTTTTTGCCCCCCTTGATCGCGTCCACGGCTTCAGCGCACAGCGAGGCCAGCTTGGCCTCGACGCCTTCGTGGCCCCAGGCCAGTGGGTAGGTGATGTCCAGCGTGTAGCTGCGGAATTTGCCCTGTGTGTGTTTCTCAATATCGCGCAACTTGGCCATGTCGGCAAAGTCCAGCACGGGCTGGCTCACTTCCAGGCGCATCGGCGGGTTGACTTGGTTGATGTCCAGCAGGTTGGGCTTGGGGCCGACAAAGGACACCAAACTCATCACAATCGCTTCGCGAATCGGGTCAATCGGTGGGTTGGTCACTTGGGCAAACAACTGCTTGAAGTAGTTGTACAGCGGCTTGTTTTTGTCGCTCAAAACAGCCAGCGGGCTGTCATTGCCCATGGAGCCCAAGGCTTCTTCGCCGCCTACGGCCATCGGGGCAATCAAAAACTTCAGGTCTTCTTGCGTGAAACCAAACGCTTGCTGGCGGTCCAACAGGCTCACCACGCTCTCGGAGGCGGATGCGGGCTCACCGCCACCGACCACGTCGTCCAGGCGGATCCGCAGGTTCTCAATCCACTGCTTGTAAGGCTTGCTGTTGGCCAGAGTAGCCTTGATTTCTTCGTCCTCGACCATACGGCCCTGCTCCAGATCAATCAGGAACATCTTGCCGGGCTGCAGGCGCCATTTGCGCACGATTTTGTTTTCGGGGAAGGGCAAGACGCCCGACTCGGAGGCCATGACAACGAGGTCGTCATCGGTGATGCAGTAACGCGAAGGACGCAGGCCATTGCGGTCCAGCGTCGCGCCAATCTGGCGACCATCGGTGAACACGATGGAGGCGGGGCCGTCCCACGGCTCCATCATGGCGGCGTGGTATTCGTAAAACGCCTTGCGACGCTGGTCCATCGTGGTGTGCTGCTCCCACGGCTCGGGAATCATCATCATCACGGCCTGGCTGATGGGGTAGCCGGCCATGGTGAGCAACTCTAAACAGTTGTCAAAAGTGGCGGTGTCGGACTGGTCGGCAAAGCTGATGGGGTACAACTTTTGCAAGTCGGCACCCAGCACGGGGGACGACATCACGCCCTCACGCGCCTTCATCCAGTTGTAATTGCCCTTGACGGTGTTGATCTCGCCGTTGTGCGCCACATAGCGGTACGGGTGAGCCAATGGCCACTCGGGGAAGGTGTTGGTCGAGAAGCGCTGGTGCACCAAGCCCAGGGCTGACACGCAACGCACGTCTTCCAGGTCTTTAAAGTAAATGCCGACCTGGTCGGCCAGCAACAAGCCTTTGTACACAACAGTGCGGCTCGACATGCTGGGCACGTAATATTCTTTGGAGTGCGTCAGCTTCAATGCCTGAATGTTGGCACTGGCCGTCTTGCGGATCACATATAGCTTGCGCTCCAGCGCGTCTTGCACGATCACATCGTTGCCACGGCCAATGAAGACCTGCTTCAAGACCGGCTCTTTTTCGCGCACGGTGGGCGACATCGGCATATCGCGGTTCACCGGCACATCACGCCAGCCCAGCAAGACTTGGCCTTCGGCCAGAATCGCGCGCTCCATCTCCTGCTCGCAAGCCAGACGTGAGGCACTTTCTTTGGGCAAAAACACCATGCCGACGCCGTATTCACCGGGCGGTGGCAGCGTCACGCCCTGGGCGGACATTTCTTCACGGTAAAGCGCATCGGGCAGCTGAATCAAAATACCGGCGCCATCGCCCATCAACTTGTCTGCACCAACCGCACCCCGGTGGTCCAGATTTTCAAGAATCTTGAGCGCGTTTTTAACGATGTCATGCGACTTGAGACCCTTGATGTGTGCCACAAAGCCCACACCGCAAGCGTCATGCTCTTGGGTTGAAGAATATAAACCGTGTTCGTTGAGATGCTTGATCTCTGCAGCCGTCGTCATGGCGCGCTCCTAAAAATAGCTAAGGGGGTGAGAATACTGCATTGCAACAAAAGTGCCAAGTAGAACAATAGGGGTCAGATTCCAATTGTTTTAACCTTTATCTCGGCTTTAAATAATTGGGGACATATCAAATTTAATAGCTGATTAAGCACGTATTCAGGGCTACATATCCCTAAATGACTATAAATTCTTGATAGCAAAAGGCCGGCCAGGGCTGGTTTTACTCACACGGCGCTCGGTTCTTTTTTGCAAGTCCGCCACAAAATCTGGCTCGCCCAGCGCCCAACCGCTCAAGGCGGAATCGGTCAGCGCCGTCTGCTGCACCGAGGTAATGCCACTCTGCACCAATTCGGCGTAAGCCGCCTCACGCGCAAAAGGTGTATTGCCCAAGGCCCAAAACAAGGGGTGCGGGGTGATGAGCTTGTCGATGCGCTGCCCGGTGTAATGGGTGTGGCTGGACCACGGGTAGTCAGCAGCCTGCGTCACCAACCCGGCGCGCACCGGGTTGAGGTCGATATAGACCATGCAGGCCAGCAAATAACGATCCGTCTGAATGAGGGTGGATTTGTATCGCCCCTCCCACAGCGTGCCGCTGCGGTGCTGGGTGTCGTTGAAATAGCGCACATAACGCCTGCCCACCGCCTGCATCATCTGCGGCAAGCCCTCAGCCGTGTCCGGCGTGGCCAGCAGGTGAAAGTGGTTGCTCATCAACACATAGGCATGCAGCGCCACGCCAAACTTCACGGCGTTCTCGCCTAAAAGCTGAAGCAGCATCAGGTAGTCGGCCTGAGTGGCAAATATAGGCTGGCGGTTGTTGCCCCGCTGAATCACATGGTGCGGGTAGCCGGGCAAGGTGAGGCGGGGAAGGCGGGCCATAGGGGGTAATTGAACAGGTGGGGGGTCAGTTTAATTGGAATCTGACCCCCATTGTTTTATTGAAGAAAGCACGCCGTGTGCCGCCTGAGGTTTTGAGTGGCACGAGCCTGAAATGAGCCGCTACCTGACTCAATACATTGGGCTGCTTGTCGCTTTGAATAAGAACGAGTCGCTCATTCAGTGGCATCGACATACCTGCCACCAAAAAATGGTCGCATGAATCGTCTGGACGCGTCAGCCACAGGCAACCACTGATCACCTCCAGACGAAAACCTTCTGCTGCGTTGATCAGGCGCGTCTGGTTCGGTATCAGCGTCATGGCGGGTGGGGGGTTCTGCATGGTGAGGCTCCTGGGTTGAAGCCTCAACTTTCGACGATTTCCCCCTTTTTGCCCAGACACAATGCGCGGCCAACTGAAGTGCTGCAAAGGATTGATTTGGACCATCTGTACTGCTAATGCTTTCAGTCATCTGTACCTCATCCCAAGCAATCCAGGACGGAGATGCTGCCCTGCGTGCAGTAGCATGGACGGCATGAAAACCCTTGATGCCGGACTGCCTAAAAGTGACCTTGGTTACCCTGACTCGTTGCCACGGCCGACCCAGCGTGTGACCGACGAGCCCCGTCTTTTGTATCTGCAAATGGCGCTTCGTTTCGCGCAAATGATCGCCAGCGGCGCCCTCAAAGCCGCGCAGCGATTGCCCTCCGTGCGCGATTCGGCCACACAAAACGGCGTGTCTGCCGCCACGGTGGTGCAGGCGTTTCGCTACCTGGAGGAGCATGGCTTGGTGCAACCGCGTCCCAAGTCCGGTTACTTTGTGACACCAGCCAGCCAGACCAAGGCGGCTGAGGTCGTGGGCAAATTGAGCCAGCAACCCGGCCCACAGATCAGGGACAGCACAAGGCAAGCAATGTCCCCGCAAGCCACGCCGATCATCGCCAGCTTTGCCGGGTACTCGCCCAAAGACAAAGACTTCTTTGATGGCGACCGCATTCGGGTAGCCCTAAGCCGTGCCACGCGCATTCGGCGCCACTCGCTGACCGAATACACGAACAATGCAGGCACTTTGGCGCTGCGCAATGCGGTGGCCTTGCGCGCATTGCATTTGGGTTGCGCGCTAAAGGCCGAGGACATTGTGATCACCTCAGGCTGCATCAACGCCGTGGGCATGTGCCTTCAAACCGTCACCCAGCCCGGGGACCTGGTAGCGGTTGAAAGCCCCACTTTTTTTGGCTTTTTGGACTTGCTGGAGTCGCTCAACCTCAAAGCGCTGGCGCTGCCCACAGATGCGCGCACGGGCGTGTCTTTGCCCGCTTTGCAGCTGGCGCTCGACACGCAGCCCATCAAAGCGGTGCTGTTGGCGCCCACCCTGTCCAACCCGCTGGGCTCGGTGATGCCGCTCGCCCAAAAGCGTGCCTTGGCGCGGCTGATGGCACAGTACAAAACGCCCCTCATTGAAGATGTGGTGTTCAACGATTTATTGGCCACCGACGCACGGCGCAAAGCGGTCAAGGCCTTTGATGCGGAAGGCTGGGTCATGACCTGCGGCTCATTTTCCAAAACGGTGTCGCCGGGCATTCGCCTGGGGTGGGTGCAGGCCGGGCGCTGGAGCCAAGCCATTGCTACCCTGAAGCGGGTTCAGGGCGCCTCCACCAACGCGGTCTTGGAATACGCCTTGGCAGACCTGCTAACGCAAGGCAGCTATGAAGCACATTTGCGCCGACTGTGCGCCTTGATGAAACAACGCCTGGGCCATGCTCGCAAGCTCATTTTGGCCAGCTTCCCCCAAGGCACGCGTGTGGCGGAGCCGCCAGCGGGCTACACGCTGTGGGTTGAATTGCCCACATGCATGGACAGCATGGTTTTGTTTTCACGTTGCAAGCAAATAGGCATCATCGTTGGGCCCGGTCAATTGTTCTGTCACAGCCAGCGCTACCGGCATTGCCTGCGCCTAAGTTTTGCGGGTCCGTGGGATGCGGTTGAGCAGGCCGCCCTAGCGGAAGTCGGGCGGCTGGCCTGCCTGCTGGAGAACGGGTTGCAGGCGACAGACACTAAAGTCACCCAAGAAACCACCCGCACAGACCTCATGTGCAAGGACAAGGTGTCGGCCCATGAACTGTGGTGAACTAAGGCAAGCCCTCAGCAGTATCCGGCGTGGCCAGCAGGTGAAAGTGGTTGCTCATCAGCACGTAGGCATGAAGCGCTACCCCAAACTTCACGGCGTTCTCAGCCAAAAGCTGAAGCAGCATCTGGTAGTTGGCTTTTGAAGCAACTATAGGCTGGCGGTTGTTGCCCCGCTGAATCACATGGTGCGGGTAGCCGGGCAAGGTGAGGCGGGGAAGGCGGGCCATAGGGGTTATTGAGCAAGCGGGGGCAAATTAAAGGGGAACTGGGGCCGGTTTTTCGTCTGGCGAATCATTGGCCGCTTGTAAATGTCTCGGCAAATCCATGCTGTCATGCAGTAACCTCAAAATATCAATCGTATGGGCCCCACCCACGCGGAAAACCACAAAGTGGCGTCCCTTGCGGCCTAAGCGTGCAACATGCAAGGTCCTGAGTCCGGGTTCAATGTCGTTGCGCGACTTGCATCCCAGAATTTCAGGGCCGTCCTTCAAAGCCTGGAGTGCCTGTGAAATCGTCTGTGAATAACTTGTGGCTTGGGCTTTGCCAAAGAATTTTGCGGTCCAACTCAGGATATCCATAAAGTCCTGTCCGGCTTGGTGACCGAGTCGAATCTGCCAAACTTTGCTCATGCAAGGGCAGCTGCCTGAGATGCCAAAGCGTCCAGATGGGCTCCGAGAGCGTCCGGGGAATCAAAGGTCTTGAACTGTCCCTGCTCGAAATCAGCCATGCCAACCCTGGCAGCGCTGCGCAGAGCCACCAAGCGTGAGGCGTCCTCTGCCTCGCGCTGCTCGACCAAACGCAAGCCGTCGCGCAGCACTTCACTGGCATTTTGGTAGCGGCCGCTGCTGACCAGTTGCTCCACGACAGCGGCTTGGTGGTGGGTCAGCACCACGTTACGGGTAGGCATTTTGATCTCCTTGTTAGTGATTGGCAGATTATGCCAACTGCTCTACTGAGGGTCAACAGAGGTGCTGGCGTGGGATCAGCCTAATTTTCCAAGTCAAAAGTCATGGACTGCCACGCTTCGCTCGCAGCGACGGTTTGGGTGCGCATAAAGAGCGCCAATTAGCAAGCACCGACGCGGCAAGCCCGCCCGCTCAACAGACACCCCTTTAGTCAGCCGCCAAGTCCTCAGGCAACAAAAACCGCGACATCAGCAAGTCATTCAAGCCAAACTCTTGCAGCAAGGCGCGCAGGCGCTGGGCGGCGGGGCGTTTTTTCTGGCCGGTGTGGCGCGCGATGATGAGTTCGTTTTTCATGCTGTGTTCCCAGCCCACCAGCTCGGTCACAGTCACGGAATAGCCCCAGGCTTCCAGGTACAGGCAGCGCAGCACATTGGTGATCTGGCTGCCCATCTCGCGGGTGTGCAGCGGGTGGCGCCACAGCTCGGCCAGCGGGGTGCGGTTGAGGGACAAGGCTTTATGCTGGCTCAGGCAGCGCGCCACCTCGGCTTGGCAGCAGGGCACCAGTACCATGAATTTGGCGTGTTTTTGCAGGCCAAAGGCGATGGCGTCGTCGGTGGCGGTGTCGCAGGCGTGCAGCGCAGTGACCATGTCGATGTGGGCGGGCAGCAGGTCTGACTGGGCGGACTCGGCCACGCTCAGGTTCAAAAACGACATGCGTTGAAACCCGAGCTTGGTCGCCAGCGTGCGGGACTTTTCCACCAACTCGGTGCGGGTCTCGATGCCGTAAATATGACCCGCCTTGAGCGACTTGAAGAACAGGTCGTAAATGATGAAGCCCAAGTACGACTTGCCCGCGCCGTGGTCGGCCAGCGAGGCGCCCTGCCCTGCGCTGGGCAACTCCAGCAGCAACTTTTCAATGAACTGAAACAGGTGGTAGACCTGCTTGAGCTTGCGCCGCGAGTCTTGGTTGAGCTTGCCCTCAACGGTGAGGATGTGCAGTTCTTTGAGCAACTCGATCGACTGGCCGGGCCGGATTTCAGGGGCGAGCACGCCGGTGGCGGGGAGTTTGGCGGCCTTTGAAGCCTTGGCGGGGCCGTTCTGGCGGTCTGTTTTATTAGTTTTCATATGGGTTTTATTTAATCAGACTTGTCAGAAGGTGTATCGAAGGCTGGCGGCGCCGTGCGCCCTACCCCCAAAGCATCCCAACCCGTTAAACCGAGGCGTTCCATGGTTTCCATGTTGGCCTCAAAAATGCGCTCGGCATGCGGAAACGCCGCCACGGCACGGTCAATACTTATCTCGCGCAGCAAGTGCAGCGTGGGGTACGGGGCGCGGTTGGTGTAGTTGGTGATGTCGTCGGGGGCCGTGCCGCCAAACTGAAACTGGGGGTGCAGAGGGGCAATTTGCAGAACGCCGTCCAAGTCCAGATCGACCAAGGCAAGGTCAACTTCGCCCAAGAAGTCATTGAAGTCCAGAAAATCCGCCAGGCAATCGGGCGCGACCAAGAGCGTGGTGTCGCGCACGGCGGCGTCAAGAGCAACCAAAGCTTGCAGCTCGCGTTTCAAGTCTTCCAACAAGTCCAGCGGCGTTTGGGCCGGGCTGATGGCGTAATGCACCTGACCTTTGACGTGCACGCTTTTGGCAAACGGGCACAGATTGAGGCCAATCACCGCGCGCTCCAGCCAGACGCGGGTGTCAAGTTCGGCCACTGAAGGCGGGGTCTGGGGGAGTTGCATGGTGTGGGCGTGTCTGATCAGGCACAAAAAGTGGGCACGCGCAATTTTAGGCGGCCCGGCCTGCCAGCTGCCGCCCAATCTGGCGCGCCAAAAAGAGCCCCAGCAGTGAGCAGGCGCCCGTGACCAGCCAAGTCCATTGCCAACTGCCCGCGCCACTGGCCACCCACGCCACCAGAGGAGGACCAAAAAACTGCCCAAATGAAGAACATTGCTGCATCCAGCCGACGGTGGTGGACACCGTGCCTTCGCTGGGCGCCAAGCGCACCGCCAACGAAAACAAGGTGCCGGGGATCATGCCACCCACGCCCGAGAACAAAACCACCGCCACAAACTTGGCTGCAGGCGATAGCCCTTCGCTTAAAAACGTGGGCCATTGCGAAAAAGCCAAAAACGCGCCCAACGCCATCACACCAAAGCCCACAGTGAGCAAGCGTTGAGCTGGCACGCCGCGCTGCAACAGTCGCCCTGAGGCGACATTGCCAACCATATTTGCAGCCGCAGCCAGCGCGGTGAGCACTGCACTGGTGCCACCGGTGATGCCGACCTGGGCGTAGATGGACGGTAAAAATCCGATAACAGCCAGCCATTGGCTGGAATACACCGCAAAACTCAAGGCCACCAGCCAAGGCCCCGGCGCCCGCAGCGTCTGGCGCAAGCGCAGCGACCAGACCGCTGACGCACTGGTTTTGATGGGCTGAGCGTTTTGGCGCTGCAGGTCGGTGGGTACGACCTGCCAGACCCAAATCGCCATCAAGAGCGACAAGGTGGCGGTGCCCCACCACCACATCGGCCAGCCCATGTGCTCAATCACCCAAGGCCCAAACAGCAAGCCCAGCGCCGCCCCCAAGGGCATGTACGCGCCCCAAAGCCCGAGCATGCGACTCAGACGGTTCACGGGTACTAGCTGACGCAGCAAGCTGGGAGCGGGCAAGGTCACGAGTAAAAATCCACAGCCTTCCAAGGCCCGAAGCGCTATTAAAACCGGAGCGCTTTGCGCCCACCCACCCAAGACACCCGCCACAAAGAGCAATAAAAGTCCGGCAAAAAGGCTGCGCCGCAGCCCCAGTCCGTCAGCACTCAAACCCACGGCCAAGCCCAAAGTCATGCCGGCCAATTGCACCATGGAGAGCAAAAAACCTGACTGCAGCAGCGTCATGCCCAAAGCTTCTTGCAAAACCGGCAAGGCAGCCGGCAATTTGCCCACTTGCACGGCGGCGCAAACACCCGCCAAAACCACGACCCAGGCAGGGTTGGTGCGGGCAAAAAGCCCTTGAAAAGCGGACTTCATGGAAGCCAAACCGTCACGCCAACAACCGCTGACCCGTCAGCCGCTCATGTTCGCGCCCGGCAAACCGATCGGTCATGCCGGCGATGAAGTCGGCCACAACCCTTGCCACCGCGCTGTGCGGCAACGAGGTATCGCTGGCGGCGCTGGCGCGGGCCAAAAAGCCCTCGCCCATTTCTGCAGGCTGAGCCAAATACGCGATAAACAACTCACGCACCACTTGCTGGGCTTTGTCGGTCATGGTCATCACTTGGGGATGACGATAGAGCTGGTGAAACAAGAATTTTTTGAGCACTTTTGACTGCTGGCGCATCTCATCGCCAAACATCAAAAGGGGCGCCATCTGGCGGGCTTCATCGGCGCTCTGGGGTGCGGCGGTTGTCAGGGCCTGCTGGGTAGACTCAATCACGTCATAAACCTGCGCACTCAGCATGCGACGAATGGTCTCGTAAAGCAGGCGCCGGCCTTGAGATTTGTCTTGCAGGCTGGGGAATTCAGCCAGCGTCTGGCGCCGGTAGTCGTCAAACAGCGCCACTTCCTGCAACTGTGCCATGGTGATCAGACCGGAGCGCACGCCGTCGTCAATATCGTGGGCGTTGTAGGCAATCTCGTCAGCCAAATTGCACAGCTGCGCTTCCAGGCTGGGCTGTGTGTGGTCTAAAAACCGCTGCGCTACGCCACCGGGTTCTTGGTCATTCAGGGCCCTCGCATTGACCGGGGCGCAGTGCTTGAGAATGCCCTCTCGGGTCTCGAACGTCAGATTCAAACCATCAAACTCGGGGTAGCGCTCCTCCAAAGCGTCCACCACGCGCAGGCTTTGCAGGTTGTGCTCAAAGCCGCCATAAGCGCGCATGCACGCGTTCAGGGCATCTTGCCCAGCGTGGCCAAACGGGGTGTGGCCCAGGTCGTGCGCCAGCGCGATGGCCTCCACCAGGTCTTCGTTCAGATGCAGCGACCGGGCGATGGAGCGCCCCAACTGCGCCACTTCCAGCGAGTGCGTCAGGCGGGTGCGAAACAGGTCGCCTTCGTGGTTCAAAAAAACCTGCGTTTTATATACCAGCCGCCGAAATGCCGTGCTGTGCACAATGCGGTCGCGGTCGCGCTGAAACTCGCTGCGCGTGGGCGCAGGCGCTTGCAAGTAGCGACGCCCCCGGGATTGGGCAGGGTCACAGGCAAAAATAGCAAGGGTCATGAATTTGTGATCAATTGATCTGCAGAGTCCATCGGATGTGCTTAACCAGCTATTAATTAAATAGCAAAATGAAATAGGGGCACTCGAGTGCCCCTGTTTCATTGCCTCACTGGCAAGCCAGCTTCAGGCGACTAGCCCAAAAATGGGCCGTCATTTCAGAGGCAACCCCTTGCATTATCGCGAATGCTAACCACACTGACCGCTGAGGCGCCCGTCTGGTCGACTACCGTGATTTGGACATCGTAGATGTCGGTGATAGTGGCCGGGGCAACATTATTTGGGAGAATACAGCGGTCTGAAGAAGTACCCAGCCCCGAACTGAAGGTCATACTCTGTGTAGGCTCAGGTGCTTTGAAAAAAGCCTGGTCACTGGTAAAGATGGTGTAGGTGGAGTCTGCAGACCCGCCGTAAATGTTGAATGTAATGCCGCCCTTGAAATTTTCGTCAATCGTCAGCGCACTAGGTGCCAAACGAAGCTTGGCGATAGCAGCATCGACTGTGAGCGTCACGGTCTGAGTCTGCCCCAAGCCGTCTGTAATAGCGATAGTGGTGCTACCGACCTTCAACAAATTAAGCGAGAAAGTGCCACCGCTGGTAGACACAGTAGGCGTGCTGGTCATCGCGATACTGGTGTTATTCACAAGGACCTCATAAGCAGGCGAACCGCCACTTACTCTAAAGTACAAAACGTCTCCGACGCTGGCTGATGCCGCCGCAGGGGTGACCAGCATGGGCGTGGTGGCTACTGGGGTTACCGTGACCTCTATGGATTTCGTGCTGCCCGCCGCATCGCTCAATACAAGCGTTGCCGCTCCCCCTTTGACGCCCTTCAGGGTGAACGCTTTGTCAGTGACGGTTAAGGTGGCAACACTTACGTCATTACTGATGACTTTGAAAGGTGCAGTCCCGCCGCCGATACCATAAGAAGGCTCAGCACCCGTTGCAATCATGATGCTGCTAGGCGCAGTTGTGAACAAAGGTGTTGAGGCAACTGACAAAACAGGATTTGCGTTGCCCGTAAAACCATCGCCCCCACCACAGGCAACCAGCGCACAGGCGGTTATAAAAACAACAAAGCCATTTAATGCCTTCGTAACCCAGCCGGGTTTATAAACGAGATTCATCTTTTCCCCAAAAAATTCGTGTATTTGCTTACAGCTGTAAGCAAACGTTTAATTTTTTCGAGTTTGAAGACTGGGGCTGAATCAGGTGTTGATAGTTCTCATCAAGAGGCCGCTTGTTATTGAGAACGTTGAGTATTCAGGTCCTGTTGGCGCCAAACGTAACTGACTTTTATAAGCCACTCAGGCACAGCACAAATCAATCACTCCGCGCACCATAAGCTCTGGCGCCGATCGAATGGCAGCACTGGCGGGGCCGTCGATGACGACAAACTTGATGGCCCCAGCTTCGGTTTTTTTATCAACCTGCATCAATTCAAGGTAACGCCCGGCGTTGTCGGCATCGGACAACTTGGGGCCTTTGACGGGCAAACCGGCTTTTTCGATCAAGGTCGTGAGGCGCTCAACCAAGGCGGCGTCCACCAAGCCCAATTGTTTTGACAGATGCGCGGCCATGACCATGCCGCAACCTACCGCCTCGCCGTGCAACCACTCACCGTAGCCCAGACCTGACTCAATGGCGTGGCCAAAGGTGTGGCCAAAGTTGAGAATGGCGCGCAAGCCCGCCTCGCGCTCGTCTTGGCCCACCACCCAAGCCTTGATTTCACAGCTGCGTTTGACCGCATGGGCCAATGCAGCAGGATCTCGCGCTGTCAGGGCATCAATGTGGGTTTCAATCCAACTCAAAAAATCCAGGTCAGAAATGGGGCCGTATTTGATGACTTCGGCCAACCCGGCGCTCAGCTCACGGGGTGGCAAGGTCTTGAGCGTGTCCAGATCGCACACCACCTTGAGCGGTTGGTAAAACGCACCACTCATGTTTTTACCCAGCGGGTGGTTGATGGCGGTTTTACCCCCCACCGACGAATCCACCTGCGCCAGCAAGGTCGTGGGCACTTGGACAAAGGGAACGCCGCGCATGTAACTGGCCGCTGCAAAACCAGTCATGTCCCCCACCACGCCGCCACCGAGGGCAAAAAGCACAGTTTTTCGGTCACAGGTATGACTCAGCAAGGCGTCAAAAATCAGATTGAGGGTTTGCCAGGTCTTGTAGGCTTCGCCATCGGGCAACACCACGGTGTGAATTTTGGGGTATTTGCCTTGCAAGGCCTGCTGCAAACGCGCCGCATACAAGGGTGCCACCGTGGAGTTGGTGACAATCACGGCCGTGCTGGCGTTGGGCAAATCGGCGTAGGTCGCGGCTTGATCGAAAATTCCACTGCCAATGGCAATGTCATAGCTGCGGGTTTGCAGGTCAATAGAAACAGTTTGGGTGGCTAAAGCATTCATACCCTTTAGTTTAGGGGCACTTTGCCCATTTTTTGGCCACGACTCAGACCAAACTCAGCCCCTCAAGTGCCTGGACTAGCTCTGGATGACCCCGGACAACTCCAGTTGCATGACGATCATATTGACCAGGGTGGCCACCGAAGGGCGCCCGGTCTCGATGATGAAATGGGCAGTTTCCCGGTAAAGCGGGTCACGAATAGCGTGGAGTTCGCGCAGACGACCCAAGGGGTCAGCTACCTGCAACAGGGGACGGTTCATGTCATGGCGCAGACGCCGAAAAAGCTCATCGGGCGAAGAGTTCAGGTAAATCACATGGCTACGCTCATGCAGGTGCTGCCGGTTAGCGGGCCGCAACACGACGCCTCCGCCGGTTGAGACGACGCATCGGGGGTTTTGGGTGAGCTGATCAATGACAGACTCTTCGACATCCCGAAACTGCGCCTCCCCCTCACGCTCAAAATATTCGCGGATAGAGCAGCCCAGTTGGTGCTCGATCACATGGTCAGAGTCATAAAAAGGCAGCTGCAGCCGACGCGCCAATTGGCGCCCCACCGTGGATTTTCCTGAGCCGGGAAGGCCAATGAGACTGACGATCGAACTTGACACTGGGGAACGTGATTTCTTGAGTTGGGGTGGAAGCGCTTGATTCCTGAGTGTAGCAAGAGGCGAAGTGGACAAAGTCAAGCAACAAGTTCACTGCAAATGAGCAACAAAAAAATCTATCCATTTGGGGACCGCCACGAATTTATCGGCGCCATGCCCACTCCAAAGCCCTGAAAATGAGCACTCTCTGGGCAACTGAACTTGGCCTGCAAGTGTGTTGGGCAACACCTTCCCTGACGAAACAATCGTGATTGTTTCCGTTGTTACCACGTTCAGGCACTTCGAAACGTTTTGACCACGAGATCTAAACTCACGGAAATGGGGCGCATCAAAGTCGTGATGGACGCCTGGGACAATTTCGGTCTTCAAATTCCCGCCATTGGCATTGACCCAGCCTTGGTAATCCACACAGTCTTTCGCCAAGGTGTGGTCATCCAGTTCACCCGACAAAATGAGGAATGGCGTGGCAACAAACCGCTCGCCCTTGACTCTTTCAACACACGCTGGATACAAGCCCACCATGGCTGAAAATGGGAATGCAAAACTCTTTGGAGAAAACTTCTGCGTGAACAGGTCAGTCATCCTTTGCTTTGATAACTGAATGGCCGCCATGGCCCCCATGCTCTCACCGATCAGACCCAGCTTTTTGACCTGAGGGTAATGCGTTCTAAGGTATTCAGAAGCCCACAAGGTGTCAGTCGCAATGGATGATGTCGTCCCGCCCTTCGCTGTCGCCACAGAGTAGTTCATGGACCGCATGTTGATTTCTCGGGACGTCCAGTGATCAATCACCAACGCAGCCATGCCGTTTTTGGTCAGTGCATCGGCGTATTCAAATACACGCTGATCAACGCCCTGCGCACCATGACTGGCCATCACCAGCGCTGACCACTCACCTTTGGGTTCGAAGAGATAGGCCCTCACCTTCAGGGGCACACACTTGTAGTCTGGCGTCCAATACCCCGTACAACTCTCCGACTCAAACTCAATCAACTTTGCCGAAGATGTTGGCAAAGGCGTGAAGGCTTGTGCCATCGACAGCGCTGGAATCAGTGCGCTGAAAAACGCCATGAGCAGACAAAGAAATCGTACGTTGCGCATGCTTTCTCCTATCGGAATTTCTATTTAATGAGACTTTTCGAGTAGCTTCTCAATCATAGAATATTCTTGGACAACGCTTGTTTCGCAGCATTTCTATAGTCCCTGCCCCGCTCTGGATCATGGCAAGTCGACGCTAGCAACTGACTGCTTATCGCCCAGTTTTAGTGTCAATCAATCTTGGCGTCACGAACACAAGCAACTCCTTCTTTCTCTGCGTACGGGTACTATTTTTGAACAAATTACCCACCGCAGGCAAATCGCCAAACCAAGGGACTTTGGCTTCATCGGTGGATTCTTCCAGTTCGAAAATGCCCCCAATAAGAACAGTACCGCCGTTGTCCACAAGAACTTGAGTTGCAATATTTTTGGTCAGAATGACCGGACCGCTGTTCAAGGTGTCCGGACCCCGGCTGTCCTTGCTGACGTCCAAATCCATGATGATCGTCCCATCAGGGGTCACTTGCGGGGTGACCACCAAATTGAGAGACGCTGACTTGAAATCCACGCTGCAAGTGGCTGCGGTCGTGGCTGAGGCGACCGTACACACGGTGTAAGGAATTTTTTCGCCTTGTGTGATGGAGGCTTTTTTGCCGTCGGCTGTGACCACACGCGGGCTCGATATGAGTTTGCCTTTGCTATCCGCTTCGAGCGCTGAAATTTCCAAATTCAGAAACCGGTTGGACAGTGCGCTGAAGATGGAGACCGCAAACGAGGCCGGCGTGCCCAGCCCCATGCCGACTGCGGGCATGTTCACAAAATTTCCGCCCGTGGTTTGAAGGGCAAATTTGTTTTCATCAATGCCCCCACCGCCACTGACTGCCACCACGTTGGAGTAACTAGTACCAAAGGCCACCCGGCTACCGCCCACCAAGGGGAAACCGCCCTCCCCGCCTTTTTGAGCCCTTTGATCGGTCGCGCCAAACTTGACGCCTAATGACTTTCCGAACGTGTCACTGGCCTCGACGATGCGCACCTCGATCATGACCTGACGCACTGCCACGTCGAGCTTTTGGATGAGTTGCAGTGCCTGCTCCAGCCGTGAAGGCACATCCGTGATGAACACCTGGTTGGTCCGCTGGTCAGCCACGGCGCTGCCCCGCGCACTGAGCGTGCGCCCAGGACTTTTTTCACCGCCGCCAGTACCGGTTAAAAGTACGGCAACTTCGGTCGCCTTGGCAAAATTCATTTGAAATGACTGGGTCGTGACAGGCTCAAGATTCAGAACGGCGACCCGGGCCTCCAGCTCCAATTTTTCTTTGCCGATGATCTCTTCTTTGGGAGCGACCCAAATGACGTTATCGGACTTGCGCATGTCCAGGCCCTTGGCCTGCAAAATAACATCCAGCGCCTGGTCCCAAGGCACATCATTCAAGCGCATAGTGAGCAGACCTTTCACGGAGTCCGAGGTCACAATATTCAAATTGGTGAAATCAGCGATCACTTTCAACAGCGATCTGGTCTCGATATCCTGAAAATTCAGGCTCATTTTCTGACCTGTAAAAGCAGTTTTAGGCATCAAGTTGGCTGCATCCAGTTTGACGGGCCTGATTTCGACCACATACTGGTCTCCGGTTTGATAGGCGCTCTGCACCCACAGCCCTTTGGACTCAATGACGACATGCACCCGGTCACCCATTTGCGTGGTCGTGACCCTTTGGACCGGCGTCAGAAAATCAGAAACATCACGCCGGCGGCTAATGCCCTCAGGCAAGCTTGTTTTCTTGAGATCGACCAAGACCTCTGTCCCTTGCTGACTTATGGCCACATTCACCTGACTATGGGCCAGCGTAAAAATGATTCGTCCTGTGCCGTCGTCATGGCGAAGAAAGTCAATGTCCTTGAGCGGCAAAACTGCCTCAAGACTGCGCTCTGCAAGTGGCATTGCTATGGCATCAACCAGATTTGTCTGGGCGGATG
>CANBUY010000041.1 GCA_947372745.1 Comamonadaceae bacterium
ATGAAATACAGCAGCGGATTACGTGCGGGCGGGGTCATCCCCTTTGGCCCTTTTTTGGCCGGCGCCGGTTTAAGCGCCATGGTCTGGGGACCGTTTGCCCTGCTTAACTTTGTAGGAATGTAAGCCATGAAACAAGCCTTCAGATTGGGTTTAACAGGGGGCATTGGCAGCGGCAAAAGCACCGTGGCCCAACTGCTACAAAACCTGGGTGCCGCTTTGGTCGATGCCGACGCCATCGCCCACGCCGTCACTGCACCGCAAGGAGTGGCGATCCCCGCTATTTTGGACACTTTTGGACCCGAATTTTTAACGCCTGCCGGTGCACTGGACCGTACAAAAATGCGGTCGCTGGCCTACGCAGATCCCACAGCGCGCCAGCGGCTGGAAGCCATTCTGCACCCCCTCATTGGCCAGGAAATTCAAAACAAAGCCGCACTCGCCACCCAAGCCGGCGCGACCTGCATCGTGTTTGACATTCCTTTGCTGGTCGAATCTGCCCACTGGCGAGCCAAGTTGGACCATGTGCTGGTGGTCGACTGCACACCCGAGGTTCAGATCAGCCGAGTCATGGCGCGCAGCCAGTTAAGTGCGCCTGAAATTGAAAAAATTATCGCCTCACAAGCCCCCCGCAGTCGTCGTTTAGCCGCAGCCGACAGCGTTGTTTTCAACGTTGGCCTAACTTTAGAACAACTGGCCTTGGAAGTGCGTGAAATTGCGCCGCGCTTCGGGCTATCATTGGAAGTAAGTTTGGCTTACCAGAAACACCCGAGTGATCCTATACGAATACCCCTTTAATGAGCGCATCCGCACCTACCTGCGGCTAGAGCATCTCTTCGTTCGCCTCTTCGAGCTTGTCGCACGCGAACACCCCATTGACCACCACTACGCCCTCACCACCATTTTTGAGGTGATGGACGTTGGCGCGCGGGCCGACCTGAAATCAGACGTACTCAAAGACCTCGACAAACAAAAACACATACTCGATGGCTACCGGGGCAACCCAGCCATTGCCGAGGGTGTGTTGGACGAAGTGATCGGTCAGCTCGATGCCTGCTTTCAGGCCCTGAGCGGATTACCCGGAAGAGCCGGCCAATCGCTCACCGACAACGACTGGCTCATGAGCATCAGGAGCCGGGTCGGTATTCCCGGCGGCACCTGCGAATTTGACTTGCCCGCCTATTACGCCTGGCAACACCAGCCAAGCAGCCAACGCAAGGAAGACCTGGCGCGTTGGGCCTCCACCTTGACGCCTTTGGCCGAGTCCATCGCCTTGCTGCTCAAAATGCTGCGCGACTCCGGTTCGCCCCAAAAAATGATGGCTGTCAACGGCCAGTTTCAACAAAACCTGCCCCAGACCCGCACCTTTCAGTTGCTGCGACTGGCGCTGGACCCCGCCACCGGGCTCGTCCCCGAGATCAGTGGCAACCGGCTCATGGTCTCCATTCGCCTGATGCGCCAAGGTGAAGACGACCGACTGCACATTTCCAACGAAGAAACCGGGTTTGAGCTCGCCTTGTGCTCATGAACAAGCTGGTGCCCTGCCCCACCTGCGGCGGAGACAGCGTTTACGCCCCCTCCAACGTGTATCGGCCCTTTTGCAGCAACCGCTGCAAAAATGTTGACCTCGGTGCATGGGCCAACGAAGACTTCCGCATGGCCACCAACACCCCGGCTGAAGACTTGCTGGACGACGATACGCAACAGCTTCAGTAGGCGTTGAAGCCGCAGGTATTGCTATGCAATAAATAGCTGGCTAAGCACAGCCAGAATAGCTTAGAACTGTATTTAATCAATACTAATTCGCAATGAGCCTGTTAAAAACAGTAGTCTTGACCATAGGCCAGCGTAGAAATTGTTCGTTAAATCAAATTTAAAGTTAATAAAGCTCGAATTAACGAGCAAATCAACATGGCAAAGTAGTAGTTCAATCAATCCGCCATGCTTTCCCCCCAGCAGTTGGAATTGTGGGAGAAGCCCAAGCGAGTGCGCGACTTGACCTTAGCCGAGCTCAAATAACTCGACTTCTGAAAGGACGATGACCATCTGCGAAACCACGGGTTCATCTGGGAGCCTCGCCTGGCTGGCTGGCGCCCGAAATGTTCACGCTGTCGCGCACAGCAGCCTGTGAGCTGGTGGCCGACATCTGGCGGGTTGTGCGCGAGTGGCGGGGTTACTTTGAGAGTTTCGGTGTCTCAGCCGCTGAAATCGAGAAAATTACCCCTGCATTTCGCCACCTCGACGATGTCTCGACGCCGGAGCTACGCAGACTGCTGCCATGACGATGCACCAGTCAATGTAAAAACAAATTTTCCTCACTAAAAAAGCCACCTGAAAAGGTGGCTTTTTTGCTTGCCGCCGGACTTGCATCCAGCGGGTTTCAAGGTCTGCTTACTTCAGCAAGGCCAGCACGCTTTGTTGCGACTGGTTGGCCTGGGCCAGCATGGCGGTAGCCGCTTGCGAGATGATCTGTGTGCGGGCCAACTCAGTCGATGCTTTGGCGTAGTTGGTGTCTTGCACACGGCTGCGTGAGGCCGAGGTGTTTTGGGACACATTGGTCAAATTGTCAGCGGCGTAGGTCAGGCGGTTGATGGTGGCGCCGAGTCCCGAGCGGGTCGCATTCACTTGCGCGATGGCGCTATCAACCTGGCCAATCGCTGTCTGCGAGTTTGTCAAGGTATCAATTGCTGACGCACCACTACGCAGGAGCCCTAGACCCTGTTTGACACTGGCACCCGTCACCGTAGAAGTCACACCCGCAGTGGACGTTGCGGTCAAGACTAAGGTTGTTGCCGTTGACGAGGCCGTCACATTGGCCGCCATTGAAGTATTTGCATTCATGGCCGTTTGGAGGCTTGCAGTGACCAGCGCAATATTAGCGGCAGCATTGGCGCCTGCGGTATCAGCGTCTGTAACGGTGTAATCGATGGACTGAGTCCCATAAGTTAAAGCAATGTGATCCCCTGCTGCTGGTACGCCTGTTACTGTAAAAGTGCTTACTTGTGCCGTACCAACCGCTGCAGCTGTTGTGGCTGCTGGCGCAGAAAGTATCGCACCAGCTGCCGCGGTTGAAGGGACTCCAATCGACGCAATGGTTTGGTTGATTTGCTGAGCGCTGGTGTTGTTGGCACCGACCTGGAATGTAAAACCACCGGTCTTGGAGCCATCCAGAATGTTCATACCATTCCACTGGGTGGTCGATGCGACACGGCCGATTTCTGTTTTCAGAGCTGAGTACTCTGTGTTCAAGGCGGTACGGTCCGAGCTGACGTTGGTGTCACTGGACGACTGAACCGCGATTTCACGCATGCGCTGCAGCATGTCACCCACGGCCGTCATGGCGCCGTCAGCCGTTTGCAACATTGAAACGCCGTCATTGGCGTTGCGCACCGCTTGGTCCAGACCGCGAATTTGTGAGGTCATTTTGGAGGCAATGGCCAAGCCAGCGGCATCGTCTTTGGCGCCGTTGATGCGCAGGCCGGTGGAGAGCTGTTGCATGGCGGTGGACTGGGCGCGGCTGTTAGAAGTCAAAGCGCTTTGAGCAATCAGGGCGCTGACGTTGGTGTTGATAACTGACATGGTAGTTTTCCTTTAAATGGATCTGTGGGTTTACAAGAAATCCATTGCGATGTCTTGTTAATACATGATTCGGCTGCAATTAAATTAACTTTAATGAATTTATGCTTTTGACTGTATTTAGACTTTTAGAAAATAAAAGCATAAAAACATAAGACGCAAATGATTGGGTTGCAACTTTCTTAACTTCAGAATGTCGGAAAAATGACCGTGGGGTGCAAGCCCGCCCCCCAATGAAAAAGCCACCTTCACAGGTGGCTTTTTGAGTTGCCGCCGGACTCGAGCCCGGGGCAAGAGTCAGCGCAGGCTTACTTCAGCAAGGCCAGCACGCTTTGTTGCGACTGATTGGCCTGGGCCAGCATGGCCGTAGCAGCTTGCGAGATGATCTGTGTGCGCGCCAACTCAGTAGACGCCTTGGCATAGTCGGTATCCTGAACACGGCTGCGTGAGGCAGACGTGTTTTGGGACACGTTGGTCAAATTGTCCGCAGCGTAGGTCAAGCGGTTGATAGTGGCGCCGAGTCCCGAGCGGGTCGCATTTACTTGTGCGATAGCCGTATCAACTTGGCCAATGGCTGTCTGCGAATTAGCCAAGGTGTCGATGGAGGAAGCACCGGCTCCTGTCTTGAGCAAACCCAAGCCCTGACTATTCACAGCCGATGTGACCGTTATTGGCGTGTTGACTGTCTTCGCGGTCATCGTCAGTGCGCCCGCTGTTCCGTTAGTGAATGTGAAATTTGACGACAACTCCGTGTTGGTTGACAACGCAGTAAACATATTGGTGGCTATAGACGCGTAGTTTGTAGCTGCTGTCGCCGAGGATACATCCGCTGCGGTGATGGTGTAGTCATAGGATTGAGTGCCGAATGTCAACGCAACATGCTCACCCGCCGCCGCAGTTCCGGCAATGGTCACCGTGCTAACTTGGGCGACAGCCGCGGCTGCAGCAGTCGTTGCCGCTGTAGTGGCCGTCGTCGTGCCCGCAGCAGTGACGCCAATGGAAGCAATGGTCTGGTTGATTTGCTGAGCGCTGGTATTGTTAGCGCCGACCTGGAATGTAAAACCACCGGTCTTGGAGCCGTCCAGAATGTTCATGCCATTCCACTGGGTGGTCGAAGCGACACGGCCAATTTCTGTTTTGAGGGCTGAGTACTCTGTGTTCAAGGCGGTACGGTCTGAGGTGACATTGGTATCACTTGAAGATTGAACCGCGATTTCACGCATGCGCTGCAGCATGTCACCCACGGCCGTCATGGCGCCATCAGCCGTTTGCAACATAGAAACGCCGTCATTAGCATTGCGCACCGCTTGGTCCAAACCGCGAATTTGCGAAGTCATTTTGGAGGCGATGGCCAGGCCAGCGGCGTCGTCTTTGGCGCCGTTGATGCGCAGGCCGGTGGACAGCTGTTGCATGGCGGTGGACTGGGCACGGCTATTGGAAGTCAAAGCGCTTTGGGCAATCAGGGCGCTGACGTTGGTGTTGATGACTGACATGGTATGTTTCCTTCAAATGGATCTATGGGCAGACAAGAAATCCACTGTGATGTCTTGTTAACAAATGATTCGGTTGCAACTAAATTTACTTTAATGAATTTATGCTTTTAGTTGTATTTAATTTCTTAAAGGCGTAAAGCACAAAATCGTTATGTTTGAATGATTCGGTTGAAATTTGCTTAACTTGAGCAATTCAAGAAAATGACTCTGAAGTAGCCAGTACAAGCCAATTCATCACTTTAAAGTGATTTCATTACAATATTACTTCATGGTGATATGATGACAGTATTACTTTAAAGTGGTATTTGGCGATGGACTATCTCATCTCAGTGGCTGACCAGCTTGCGCCGCAGCTGCGCTCCCTGCGCAAAGTTCGCCAGTTGGGCCAAGCAGACCTGGCCCTCAAGCTCGGCGTATCTCAATCTCGCATTGCGGCCATTGAGCGCAACCCCGCTGCGGTCAGTGCGGGACAACTGCTGGAATATCTCAAAGTTTTAGGGGTTGATCTCGTCTTGCGCGACGCACAGGCACCCACGGGCACCAGCGCTCAGGGAGAGTGGTAATGAGCACGCTTTTGGTCTGGATGAACGGGGAATGGGTTGGCACCTGGCATGTCGGGCGCACCGGCCACCACCGCTTGGACTACGCGCCGTCCTGGCGGGCTTCTGCGCGCAGTCGCCCGCTTTCGCTATCGCTGCCCTTTACAGCCGACAACCGCATCGAAGGCGAGGTGGTGCGCAATTACTTTGACAACCTGCTGCCCGACAGTGATGGCATTCGCAAGCGCATCAGCGCAAGGTTTCGCACCAAAGGCACTGACGTATTTACGCTGCTGCAAGCGGTGGGCCGCGACTGCGTGGGAGCGGTGCAACTACTGCCGCCCGGCGTCACCCCGGAGGGTTTTGACCAACTGCGGTACGAAGTGCTCACAACCGAGCAAATTGAGAAAATTCTGGGCGCCTTGGGCGACCATGCCGGCATGGGCGCGCAGGAGGACGAAGAAGATTTCCGACTGTCTATTGCCGGTGCGCAAGAAAAAACCGCACTGCTTCTGGTCGACGGCCAATGGTGTCGACCCTTGGGTGCCACGCCCACCACCCACCTACTCAAGCCGCCGATCGGCATAACGCCGGGACGCAACCTGGACCTCCGGCTCTCAGTTGAGAACGAGTGGCTCTGCAACCAAATAGTGCGGGCGCTCGGCTTACCCGCTGCAGAGTGCCAGATACAAGATTTTGGCGCGCGTCGGGCGCTGGTGGTCACCCGTTTTGACCGAAGGTGGCAAGCAGAGGGCTGGATAGCCCGCTTGCCTCAGGAAGACTTTTGTCAGGCAAAAGGGGTTGCCAGTGCCCAAAAATACGAGCAAATGGGGGGGCCCAGCCTAGAGGCCTGCCTGGCGGTGCTGAAAGGTGGGGAGGCTTTTCATGAAGATGGGCGACACTTTTTGTGCGCGCAGCTGCTCTTTTGGTTTTTGGCGGCCATAGACGGGCATGCCAAAAACTTTTCATTGTTTGTGCTGCCCGGTGGCCGCTACCGTATGACGCCCTTGTATGACGTGCTTTCGGCTTGGCCACTGATAGGCACCGGCCCCAACGCCCTGCCCTACAAAAAAACAAAAATGGCGATGGCCGTGCGCGGCAAAACAGCGCATGACAAACTGGCAGAAATTCAGGTGCGCCACTGGCAAGCACTGGCCGAGCGCAGCGGCGTAAACGGCGCCTGGGACGCCATGCTCGGCATGGCGCACCGCCTGGATGCCGCGCTGACCGCTGTTGAGCAAGGCTTGCCCGCTGAATTCCCCGCTGCATTGGCGCAGTCTGTGTTCCAAGGTGTGCGACTGCACTTGGAGCAATTCAACCGGGCGGTTTAGCCGCTATGAATTAGAGAGCTGCTTAAGCTATTCAGACGGGCCCTAGAGGCCTATTTCTCTTAAAAACCTTCGCCCAACGAAAAAAGCCACCTGTGAAGGTGGCTTTTGAGATTGCCGCCGGACTGGCGTCCGGGGCAAAGGGTCAGCGCATGCTTACTTCAGCAAGGCCAGCACGCTTTGTTGCGACTGGTTGGCTTGGGCCAACATGGCCGTGGCGGCTTGCGAGATGATCTGGGTACGCGCCAATTCTGTCGATGCTTTGGCGTAGTCGGTGTCTTGAACACGGCTGCGTGACGCAGAGGCATTTTGCGAGATGTTCATTAAGTTGTCGGCTGTATAAGTCAGGCGGTTGATACCAGCACCTAAGTTTGAACGTGTCGCATTAACTGTGGTCAATGCGGTAGACACTTCCGTAATCGCCGATTGCGCCGCCGATTGGGAGCTGATGTTGCCTGTCACCATCGAAGTGCCACCGGTAGACAATTTCAGGGTCTCGCTAAAAGGTGTGGTACCAGTAAGTACCAATGTATTAGTCGAGGAGGTTGCAACAGCTGTCGAACCGGTAAGAATCCCCGAAGCGGCGAGCCCAGAAGCCATATTGGCCGCAACAGTGGCTCCTTGAGCAGCAGCATCAGCACCTGTCATATCCGCCGCAGTTACCTGGTAGGTGAAACTTTTCCCGTTGACCGTTGTCGTGTAGTTTGCACCGAGGGTGGGCACGATGGCGGCTGATGTTTGAGCCAAACCAGTTCCACCGACAGTCAAAGCTACGGTTGATGCAGCTGAACCGGCGACGCTACCGATATTAACGGTCATGCGTTGGTCGGCTGAATTGTTAGCGCCAATCTGGAAAGTGAAGTTGCCGCCACTGAGGGCACCCGAGCCGTCCAAAATGTTCATGCCGTTCCACTGAGTAGTGGCACCAACGCGTCCAATTTCGACTTTAAGAGCGGTGAACTCATCGTTCAAAGCGGTGCGGTCTGAGGACACATTCGTGTCGGAGGAGGACTGAACGGCTATTTCACGCATACGTTGCAACATGTCGTTGACATTATTCAAAGCACCGTCCGCCGTTTGCAACATGGAGATGGCGTCATTGGCGTTACGCACAGACTGATCGAGACCGCGAATTTGTGAGGTCATCTTGGAGGCGATGGCCAGGCCGGCGGCGTCGTCTTTGGCGCCGTTGATGCGCAGGCCGGTGGAGAGCTGTTGCATGGCGGTGGACTGGGCGCGGCTGTTGGCCGTCAAAGCACTTTGTGCGACAAGGGCGCTAACGTTGGTGTTGATAACTGACATGGTAGTTTTCCTTTAAATGGATCTATGGGTTGACAAGAAATCCATTGCGATGTCTTGTTACCAAATGATTCGGTCCAGTCGCTATTTACTTTAGAAAGTTTTATAAAAAATTGCATATTAATTTTTTAATAAAACATTAAATAAAACGCAATTTAATTTAATCAGTTTTTTCAATACTGAATTAAATTAATTTCAGCGGTTTAGAAATGAAAATGCCACCCAAAGGGGTGGCATGAAAGAACAAGGCCCACCGGCCTCACGTCAAGTCCTGCGAAATGGACTTGTAGGTCTTCGCTTGATTGGGGCGCTCTGGTACTGGCCGGGGTCAAAGGTCTGGCGCTGGCTCAGCAATTCGTCACCATCAAGGCGCTCTGCCAAGCTGTCCAGGTCGCTTTTAGACACCCCGATAGATTCAAAATGCGCACGCCAGGTATTGACCACCCCGATGACTTGGACAACTTGTGCTGCGGCCTGGGCCGGTGCAAGCCCAAACGCATCACACTGGGACATCGCATTGGCCAGCGTGGACGCTTGCCCGAACGCTCCGCAGATGAACTCTTGGTAGCCTTGGCCCGAGTTGGTGGGCAAGACGTCATAGGCTGGGGCCAGCCGCAGACGTCCATTGGCAGTGGGGTTGACGACCATGAGTGCGTGGTTTTTTTCATGGTCGTCGGTGTTGTCGACCAGGATGTTGAACACCATCCGGCGGAACAGCTCTTGGGCGTCAGTCAGGTACGCATCGCCCTGAGTGACGCCGATTCTGCGAAGAATTCGGGCAAGCTGCGGGTAGCCCATTTCTGGCTCGGTACCCGCCGCAGCAGCTGCTCTGATAGCGGTGCCCGCCGAAATACTGTGAATCCGCTGGCCATCCACGCGGTCAAATCGGCGTATGGCTATCGCATTGACCGCCTGCAGACGAATGACCTGGGTCTGGGCGACGCAGATGTCGGCCTTGGCTGCCAGCGTCATGGTGGCGTGCTCAATAAGCGGAGCGTCAACGTACTCGTTGTTGAAGAACTTGATGACCCACTGCTCGCCCTCGATGTTGATAAGCGCCTTGGGCTTTGCGCCGCCTAAAGGGCTGCCACCCCCTTCAATGATTTTGGCTTCGAGGGCAGTCAAGGCATCGCCGGCTTCAATTTTGGCCACCACCTCGCTGAGTTCCTGGGCTTGCGCCAACCTGGGCAGCGGGCCGCCTTTTCGGGGGAGGTAGGTGGTGGGTGAGGTCGAGACCCCTAGCGCACCAAAACGGTCGTCACCCGCGTAGTAGAGCAGCTCCATCAACGACGTGCGCTTGGGTTTGTCGACGAATCGGATGACTTTTTCACCCCATCGGTCTGGGCGCGCATCATCCACGGCACCAACGGCACGGGGCGCGTTGGCGCTTAATCGCCCGGGCGGGGAGAATTCGTTGTCCACAAGGGGCAGGTCCTCGCTCAGGGCGAATCCACTGGCCAGCCAGTCTGCAGCGTAGTGGAGCGAGACGCCTTTGCCGGCAGCCACCAGCTTCAAAGCACCCACGTAGCGCGGCGATGGGTCTCCAAGGTACCAAAGGAACAAGTCGTCCAAGCGCATGTCAATCCTTGCTACTGTTGTTTGGGGTTTCTGCGCGCATGCGGGCGTCTGCGGAGACCTGCGCGCGAGCAAGGCCCAGCGCCACCGCTTCTCGAACGCTCAGCTCGAGCGCGCCCTGGTCATGCTCTGGTGCCGCCAAGTTTCCCAGCGCTCCATCTCGGTTGATGAGCCACAAAGCACTTGCGACGATGCCGATGCTCACGGTCGGGTCTCCGGCTTCGAGACGCTGTAGCGTGGAGAGGGTAACGCCCAAGCGCTTTGCCCAAGTGCGCAGCGATTCTTTGCGGCGTAAGCGGGCCACCGCCAAGTCAGCCCCCAGCTTCTGGAGTGCGCCCAAGGTTGCAGGAGGCAGCTGTTGGATGGCTTTGGTGGCTTTTGACATACCGATATAATAGCACAATAAAGCAATTATTGTATTGTTTTATCGGTACATTTCCAGGCGCATTGAGGTTGCTTGCCAGAAAGGTTTTTCGCGGCGTGCCACAGACCATGAAAAAAGCCCGCAAGAAGCGGGCTTTGAAAGTTAGGATGCAGTCGACAGTTCCCGGGTCATTCCCAGCGGACCAGCGACAAGCCCCAAAAGGCGTTTAGTTCAAACCTTGGCGTTCAGCAAGAGACCCTTCATGGCGTCGATGCTGTGGCCCATGCGCAGAACGACGTCGGTCGGAATCTGGCGCACCACTTCGCCGGTCTCGGCGTTACGTACCGTGACCACAGGTCGGTTTTGGCTTTCGTCAACAGAAAATCCGAGGCCGGTCTTGGTAGAGGCCATCTGCTCATTGAGTGCGCTAACCGCTTCCTGCAAATTTTTACGGGCCTTGGCTTCGTCAAAATTGAGCTCAACGGGCTTGGGGGCAGACACCTTGGGTGCCGTGGGCTGGGCCACAGCGGCACGGGCGCCTTCAGACTGCATAGGTGCCACCGGCGCTGCGACGCGCCCTGCACTGCTGGTGCTTTGTATTTCGGAAACCATGTTTGCCGTCCTTTTATTAAACTGCTGAACGCGCTGTTAAATGGAAGTCATCTGCTGCCGCTTGCACACAGATATGAGTTCAGTAATTATGGAATCGGAGTGGAATCAGAAAACTTTAGAGCACCAGCCAATTATTTTCAAACACAGCATCAGGCCGCGCTGGGCGGCACTTAGTTGCTGGAGGAGCCCGTTTTGAGCATGCTGGCGAAGGTGCTGGTCAGGCTGGTGCGCAAGGCAGTGGTTTGGCCCACGATGCTGTCCATGGCGGCAAACTGCTGGTTATACCGGGCCAGCAGACCTGTCATTCGCGTCTCGAGCTTGGCCAGGTCTTTGGCATAGGCGCTTATTTTGGTCGTTGCGTGGGCCGACTCGGTCGACAGGGTGCCTGTTGTCGCCAGTAAAGCCGTGAGTTTTTTCACACCATCACCCGCCATGCCGGCGGTCCAGGTGCTGTAGGTACTCAGGTTTTCACGGTTGGCGGAGAACATCGTCACCACGCTCTCAAACTTGGTGCTGAGCACGGTGTCTAGCTTGGTATTGTCTAAGGTCAACTGGCCGGTGCTGCTGTCGGTGGACACGCCTAGGTCGCTCAGGTACTTGATGGTGCCCGAGGGTGAGGAGGACGGCCCCATCACGATGGCGCGCATTTGGTTGCGAATCTGAGAAACGGTGGAGTTACCGACCAAGCTGGCACCGTAGCTGGCCACCGTTGACTTGGGGTCAGACACCACACCCAGCATGCTCATGGCATCGTTGTAGGCGGTAACCAGTGTTTGCACTTTGGCCTTGACGCTGGAGGTGTCACGCGTGAAATTGAGCGTGGCCGTGCTGCTGGTGAGCGTGGTGAGGTTGAGCGTCACACCGCTGATGGCGTCTTTGACGCTGTTGCTGCTGCTGGTGACGCTCATGCCGTCCACTGTTAAATGTGCGTCACCTGCGGTTTGACCCGCCATGACGCCAAAAGCCAGACCGGCGCTGTCGCTGGTTAGGCTGAAGTTGCTCGCCTGGCCGGTGGCGCCCGTGACCATAATTTTGTACGGGGCTGCTGCGTCGCCGGTGTTGACGAGTTGGGCTGTGACGCCCAAACCGGCGCTGTTGATGGCGGTCGCCACACCCAGGGGGGTGGCATCGGTCACAGCAATGGCGGTGGCAGGGCTCGCACCGTTAACCGAGAGGGCCAAGCTAAAGGCTGTACCACCGTTGATGGGGGTCGAAGTTGTGGCAAACCCGGCGCTGATGCTGCGCTGCGCGGTGGCAAGCTGGGTCACATCTACGGTGTGACTGCCAGTGGCCGAGCTGGCGCCGGCGGACACGCTGAGGGCGGAGGGCTGGGTGTTGGTGGGGGCGATGCTGTTGAAGCTGCTCTGGTTTTTAAGGTCGGCAAAGGCCGTCTTCAACCCATCCAGCACAAACTTGATGGCCGAGTAGCCCGAGATATTGGCGGTGGACTGGGCAACCTTTTTGTCGATCAGCGCCTTGGCGGGGGCTTTTTCAGAATCTACCAAGCTCTGGGCCAATCCCTTGACGTCAATACCCGAGCCCGCACCCAAGGCGGTGATGGTGTTAGTGCCCATGCGCGGCTCTGTTGAGGTTGGTGTGCATCATTAGCTTAGTCAATCGGCACAAGAGTTTAAAACTTGAGCGACAGAATACTTTACGCTACTTATTTAATGTAATTAAACAGGCTGAGCTGCGAGATTTTGGCAAAGCTGCTTTGCGCGGCCTCCAGGGCCAGCATCTGCTTGTTCATTTGGGTGATGGCGGTGGCGAAGTCGAGGTCTTCGATATTGGAGAGTGTGGTTTTCAGGCCCAAGGTGGTATCCCGTACAACGCTGGCCTGCTGGTCGACCACTTTCATGTCGGTGCCCACGCTGGCCTGGGCCAATGAAATACCTTGCTGCAAGCTGTCGACCTCACCCAGGCCGCGTTGCATGGCGGCTTGGTCGGAGTTGTTGACGCCTGCAGTCAGTTCATCCAGCGACTGAAAGAAGCTGACCCCTGTGCTGACGCCGCCAGCCGTTCGCACCACACGGACAAAGGCATCAGAGCCTGAGCGGTTGATGGGAATGCTTTGATTTTCCCCAACCATGACGTTCATGTGGGTCTGGTCTCCTTGATAGACGGTTTGACCCGAGGCGTCTGCTGCAAAGGCGGGTTGACTCACACGGCTGCCCGCAAACAAGTAGTTGCCATTGCTGTCTTGCGTGTTGGCCAAGCTGAGCAACTCACCACGAAGTCCCTTTAGCTCGGTGCCAAGGGCTTGACGATCAGCGCTGCTTAGCGTGTCGTTGGAGGCCTGAACGGCAATTTCCTTGACCCGAACAATCAGGTCATTGGCACTTTTAAGGGTGGTGTCTTCGGCGCTGAGACGGGTGTTGATGGTGTCGAGCGACTTGCTGTAGCTGTCTTGGCGTCCGATAACGGACTTCAGCCGCAAAATGGCGGCCGATTGGTCGGGCGCGTCACTGGGGTTTAGCACCTGCTTTTGAGCCGATATTTGAGCCTGCGATTTGGCCAAGTCGGTCTGCAACTTGCCCATCTGCTGGCTGGCGCGGTCAAAAAGATAGCTGGTCGAAATTTGCATAAGTCACCCTGGATTTATCGAACCTGCAAGATGCTGTCAAACAATTGACTCGCTACTTGCAAAATTTTGGCAGAGGCCTGGTAGGCCTGCTGAAAGCGGATGAGGTCGGCGGCCTCTTGGTCAAGGCTGACACCCGAGACCTGGTCGCGAGAACTGACCGCTTGATCGTGCACAACAGTCAAAGCCACCTTGGCAATTGTGGCTTGGCGGGCGATGTTACCCATTTCATTGACTTGGTCGATGTAAGCCGTACCCAGCGTTTTATTGCCCACCAGCGGCTTGCGCTCCAGGGCAGCGAGGACGAGCATGTTGTCGTTGTTACCGGTACCGTCTACGTTGCCATCCATCCGGAAGCCATCACCCGCTTTGGGGGGGCTGGTAAAGGTCACGTGCATCCCTTGGTAAGAAACACCGGCCTTGAGCTGAGCGGGGTCAAAGTCGCGTTCAGCCAACACCGTACCCGATGCAATGTCCTTGATGGTGTAGTGCGTGTTGGTGGTGAACGACAGTTGCATCGGCTGCGCGCGCAAAGCCTGCTTGGCACCGACAGGGTCGCCGCTGTAGCTCGCCGAAACCGTGGCGTTGCCAGCCCCAGTCACAAAAACAAGCAAATCATCGGGTACTTTGCCGCTGATATAGGCGCCGGTTCTAAAGCCCAGTTTGGCCAAGTCAGCCGGAGAGCCCGTACCAAAGCCAAGCTCAATTTTCCCCGTGACCATCGTGGCCGTCAGGCTGACTTGCCCGGTGAAAAGGCCCGCTGTCACGCCCAAGGCGTTAACCGCCGTACCGGCCAGATTGGGTGGATCAATCTGAATATCGCTACCGTCGGCGCTGCTCAGGACCAAATCGCCATCGCGAGAAATTGCCGCAGACACTTTGCTGCTGCCCGTTTGCCCATTGACTGCATCAACCAATGACGCCATGCTGGCAAAGGGGTGCCCCGGAATAGACACACTATTGAGCGTGAGGGGCCAGGTCAGTTTGAGTTGGCTGGCAGGCACCCGAATTTCATTGATGGCCTGCGCTTTGACGCCGGTAGCGGCAGTGCTGGTGTTGATCCAGCCTGCGATGTCACTGGCCTGCAACTTGGCACCCGCTTTGGTGAGTGCACCCAACGTTTGTCCATTCAGCACAAACGTGCCTGCAGCAAGTCCTGCAGTCTGGGCAGCGGCGATGCGCCCACCAGCCAAGTTAGCGGCGATAGGCACCGTACCGGTAGGCACACCTTGTTTGTCGTAAGTGGGCTGCTGCAGGGCAGAAGCCTTGGCGCCATAAAACACGGCGACGCCTTTATAGCCCGCCGTTCCAGACTGATTCAGGTAGGCAGCGCTGTAGCTGGCACCCTCAGCAAAACCGTTATCAGATGTCATGACCTGGGCCTGCAAGGTGGCATCCAAGGCCTGGCCTATCACCTGACGACCATCACGGGTTATGAACTGAAGCTGCTGACCAGCATCAGCACCATCCAAAAATAGGGTGACGTCTTGCATGCCATTGGGCACCGTAGTGATCGGTGCCACGGGCAAACTGCCGCTCAAATTAACACTTCGCCCAGCACTGGGGTGTGGGTTGTTAACCAAGGCTTGCGCCAAAGGGGCGGGGCCCGTTAAGGCGTCGGCTTGAAAACTGATGGAGGCATCTGCCCCGCCGGTATTGTTGGCGCCCTTGATCACCCGGAACTGGGCTGCTGCAGACACACGCATGGCATCGGTAAAGGCCACACTCATGCCACCCGCTGCACTCGCAGCCTTGGGGTCAATCACAAACAAATCTCCGCCCGGGTCTCCATACCCGTCTACCCCTTGTTGGTGAATGGAATTAACTTCATTCACAAACGTATTGGCCAGGTTGTCGAGCGCACTGCGGGTGCTACCTAAAACCTGCTCCCGAAAAGCCATCAGTCCGGCCAGTGAACCACTGGTCACACTGGTCAGCGGCGATGGTTTGCCGTAGGGGTCCAGCACCAGGCTGACTTTTTCAGGCGAGGCTGCATTGAAGTTGGCAGAAATTGCCGTGGCTTTACCACCATTCACCACAATATCTTGAGTGACCGAAGGGCCGAGACTGACCAAGACTTCGCCGTTTTCACTGAAATAGGTGTTGACGTGCGTGAAGCCAGAGAGCTCTTTGAGCAGGTTGTCTCTCTGGTCCAAAAGTGCCGCCGGCTGTGCATTGGCGGTTTTATTGATCGTTAATTGTGTGTTGACCTGGGCCAGTTGCTTGATGATGGAGTTCATCTGGCCCACACTGCTTTCAACGGCTTGACTAGTCTCCTCTTGCACCAAATCCAACTGGCTGGAGAGTTGTCCAAACCGAGACGCCAGACCTTGGGCATCACGCACAAAACTGCCCCGCACCACGGTGGAGGCCGGGTCGGTAGAAAGGTCCCGCGCAGATGAAAAGAACTGATCCAGAGCGCTGGTCAAACCCATTGTTTGACCACCCATCACGTCTACTACGCGATTGGCGTAATTGACCATGGGCTCTTGACTTGAGAGGTCGCTGCTGCTGTTGCGCAAGTTGGCTTCAGCAAAGGCATCGTACTGACGCTGTATGCGGTCCACCATGACACCAGTACCCATGTAAATGGTGCCGTTCTTGCTGACCGGATTGGCTTGCAGCACCACAGCCTGGCGAGAGTAGCCGTCGGTGGCGACGTTGGCAATGTTGTTACTGACTGTGCCGAGCGCACGTTGATAGGCGGCAACTGCATTGGAGGCAACGCCAACTAAATCGGTCATAAGGCACCTCGGTCAAGAATGCCTTTGGGGACTATCAAAGACATGGGGCCTGGCCTTTGCAAAGGTACTACTGTCTGCACGGGAGCTTTTAGAGCAAAGCTTTTGGCAGCGGCCTGACCGCGGTCTAGCGCAATGGCGGTTTGCACACCAGGATTGCGCGCCTCCAGCATGGCAGCAGTGCTGGGCGTCTCAGTCACAGGCATGTTTTTAACCAGCATGTCGGCAATGCCTAGGGTGTTGCGTTTGGCCATTTGGGTGGCCACCTCTTTGTCAAACATGCCTTCATAGGTGTCTTTGGCGGATGATTCAGAAAGCTCACTCTTCGGTGTGGCTTCACGCATGGATTTCATCATCATCTGAATAAACAGACCTTCAAACTGCTGCGCCGTTTCGCGGGTGGCGGCTTTGGCGTCCTGGCGGGCTTGGCCTTTGAGTTGACCGAGGCCATCAAAGTCGAGATAAGACCGCGGGGTTACCGCAGAGGCCGCTGGCAAGGCATTGCCAGAGTTGGAGAGGGGGTCCATGTTCGGTCCTACAGGGCTTAAATGACCAGCAACTCGGCGCGCAAACTACCAGAGCTTTTGAGGGCTTCCAAAATAGCGATCAAGGCAGATGGTGTGGCACCGACTTGGTTGACGGCATCCACAATCTGACGCAAATCTACACCAGGCTGGAACAAAAACATGGGTTTATTGGGCTCGCTGACCTTGATATCAACATTTTGCACAGCCGTGGTTTGCCCCTGAGAAAAAGGTGCGGGTTGAGACACTTCATTGGTCGCAGAGACAGAGACTGAAATAGTTCCGTGTGTCACCGCCGCTGCCGTGACGCGAACATTACGACTGATCACCACCGTGCCGGTGCGGGCATTAACCACCACGCGTGCCACCGGCTCGCCGGGCTGAACATCGAGGTTTTCAATCATGCTCATGAAGGTGACGCGCTGGCTGGTATCTAGTGGTGCGCGCACCATGATCGAGACCCCATCCAAGGCAGTGGCCACATCGGCACCGAATCTGTCGTTGATGACTTTGATGATGGCCGCAGCGGTGGTGAAGTCGCTCTCGCGCACGTTGAGCAGCACATGGTCTGCCTTGTCAAAAGGGTTATCAACCGTTTTTTCAACGCTGGCTCCCCCTGGAATACGTGAGGCTGTAGTAACACCCACCGAGACTTTGGAGCCTGCACCCCCGGCATCAATGCCAGTGGCGGGTAAGGCACCTTGTGCCAAAGCGTAGATCTCACCATCTACCCCACGCAAGCTTGTCAGCAACAGGCTACCACCGCGCAAGCTGGACGCTTTACCAATGGCGGAAATATTGACATCAATTCGCTGGCCAGGCTTGGCCATCCCGGGAAGATCAGCAGTCACCATGACGGCGGCAGCATTTTTTACATCAATCTTGCCGCCACCCGATGCGGTCTCGAAGTCAGTGATGGGGCCTTCTTGGCTAACACCCAGGCGACTTAATAAGGTCTTGATACTTTGGGTGGTGAATGACAGGTCTGCCCCATCACCCGTGCCTTGCAGGCCAACGACCAAGCCGTAGCCAATGAGTTGGTTGCTGCGCATGGCAGCCACAGAGGTGAGGTCTTTCACGCGATCTGCGTGCGCCCATGAAAAGGGCACGGCCCAGAGCAGTAGGGTCAGTAGCCAGGTTTTCATGTTCTGTTCTCCAAAATCAGCTTAGAAAGGCCAGAGCTTGAGCAGCGCACTGGTGCCCCAACCGGCTTGGGCAGTAGCAGCTAGATCGCCCGTACCACGGTAGGTGATTTGGGCATTGGCCAAGCGGCGTGACTGCACGGTGTTGTTGGGGGCAATGTCTTCAGGGCGGATGATACCTGCGACCTGAATGATTTCAGAACCTTCGGTCAACGCGAGTTGCTTTTCACCACGTAAAACCAGATTTCCGTTGGCCATTACGCTCACGACTGAAACAGCAATTGAGCCCGTTAAAGTAGCTTGCTGGTCGGCTGAGCCAGCGCCTTTGCTGTCGATGGCGCCACCCAAAGTATTGGCACCATTCATCAAGCCGCCCATGCCTTTCATGAAGTTTTGCACACCAAGTGGGGCAACATCATTTGTCGACTTGCGGCTAAGCGCATTATTTTGGGTTCGGGCTGCCTGGGTTGACTCACTCAACAAGACGGTGATGACATCACCCACCTGGAAATTTCGACCCCGACCAAACCAGCTGTCACTTTGACGAGCCACATAGATCGCGCCCGTGGCTTGACGCGTTTGCTCTTGAGTGACCGGAAATACTGGCGCAAACTCTGGCGTGTGCGCCAATGGTTTAGGCGGTATGACAGAGCAACCGGTGGCAAGCCAAGTAACTAGTGCGGAAAGCAGAACCAGAGTGAGCTTCATGGTGTGCTCAGTTACATGTTTTGGTTGATGTACTTGAGCATGCCGTCCACCGCCGAGATGGCCTTGGAGTTGATCTCATAGGCGCGCTGGGTCTCGATCATATTGACCATTTCTTCGACCACATTGACATTGGAGGCTTCCAGCGTGCCTTGCATGAGTGAGCCCGCACCACCCTGGGTAGGGCGCACTACTTGAGGGGCGCCGCTGGCGGGGGTTTCTTTCATCAAATTTTGCCCCATGGACTGGAGGCCGCTTGGATTGACGAAGCGGGCAATTTGCAACTGACCCAGCACCTGCTGGCCGCCCGTATTGAGCTCAACCGAGACCGTGCCGTCGCGTCCGATGGTGACACTTGCTGCCGTGGTGGGCACAGTAATAGCAGGCTGTAACGCCGAGCCATTGGAGGTGACGATCTGCCCGGTTGCTGAAAGTTTGAAGTTGCCATCACGCGAATAGGCAATGGTGCCATCAGCCTGCGCAATTTGGAAAAAACCATCTCCCGCAATGGCAACATCCAGCGGATTTTGGCTGTTAACCATATTGCCTTGAGAGTGCAACTTTTCAGTTGCCACAACGCGCACACCAGTGCCCAACATGAGGCCAGTAGGCGCTTGCGATGTAGCGTCAGTCTGTCCACCCGCTTGGCGAATATTTTGATACAACAGGTCTTCAAATACAGCGCGATCGCGCTTGAAGCCGGTGGTATTGACGTTGGCCAGATTGTTGGAGATCACGTTCATACGTGTCTGCTGGGCATCCAGGCCAGTTTTGGCCACCCACATTGATGCATCCATATTTAGCTCCTTTTTCTAATCTGCGTGTTAAGAATCGGCACGAACGCCATTAACTTGACTTCATCATGCTGGCGCCTGACTCGTCGATCTGCTTGCTTTCTTTGATCATGTTCACTTGCTGCTCAAATGAGCGGCTTTGCGCCATCATCTTGACCATGACTTCCATCGCGTTCACATTGCTACCTTCAAGGGTGCGGGAGGTAAGCGAAGTGACCTTGGTTCCGCCACTGATGTCCTGGCCTGCTGCGGCTCCGGCCACGCGATACAGACCCGCTTCATTGCGCTCAAGATTCGTTTTGCTGGCATCACGCATCAGCAATTTACCCACGGCAACAGAAGTTGTAACCCCTGCTTGGGATGGATCACTCGCAAAGACCGAGCCATCAGGCGACACCGTGACCAGAAGACCAGGAGGAATAGTGATGGGCGCCCCGCCCTGCCCCTGAACCAGATGTCCCGCGCCGGTTTCGAGTGCACCACTGGCATTGACGCGCAAATCACCACGGCGCGTAAAGGCCAACTTGCCATCTTGGCCTGTCACGCCCAACACGGTCAGGTCATTAAAAGCAACATCCAGATCGCGGCCTGTGGACATTGGGGTACCAGGCTTCATGTTGATGAAGTCAGAAGTAAACGCCTGCGGCTGCATGCGACTGTTGAACCCAGGTCCCTCGACCTTCACCGCTTGCATGGCCGCCTCAAAGCTGCGCTTAAAGCCTGGCGTTGACACGTTGGCCAACTCGTTGGTGGTCATCTGGCGAGCAGTGCGCTGCTCGTTGATGGCAACAACAGCGTTAAAGGCTAGGCGGTCCATGTCGGTCTCCTGCTTAAGTTAAGGTTTAGCCAGCGCGCATGTTGATAATGGCGGAGGTCATGGTGGTACTGGTCTCAATGGCTTTGGCGTTGGCCTGGAAGTTACGCTGAGCGGTGATCAAATCGACCAACTCTTGCGTCAAGTCCACGTTGGCGCGCTCTGTTGCACCTGCCCGTAAGGTACCGAAACCAGCACTTCCAGCTGTACCCAGAATGGGTTTGCCAGAAGCCGCTGAGGCCAAGAAGCTTGAGTCACCAATTTGTCGTAGACCCACCGGGCTAGAGAAGTTGGTGAGCAAAATTTTGGCCAATGATTTTTGTGTACCGTTGGAGAAGCTGGCGCTTACCAGACCATCATTGCCGATGGTGACACCCACTAGGTCACCCTCAGGGGCGCCGTCTTGTGACTGCGACAACACAGCAAAGGCTGAGGAGTTTTGGGTCGAAGCTGAATAATTAATATTAATTGTCAAGGCGCCCTTACCACCGGCAAGGAAGACGGTTTCCAACTGCGTACCCTTGAGTGGGGAGACCAGTTTTCCGCCCGTATCAAAGGTCAACTCGCCTTTGTCCAGATACAAGGAAGACCATGCGGGCAAGGTTGTAAATCCGTCACCACTGGTGGTTTCATTGCCATTCCCGTCAATGTACTTAGGCTGTGATGTACCGCCCATTGCGTCTTTGTGCTGCGTTGGGTTAATCCAAGTGGAGGTGGTGCCGCGACCCGCTTCAACTTGGTCCAGGCCCCAGTTGGAACTGCCTGAAATTTTAATAAACGAATCAGCTGTAGCCGTGCCTGTGGTGAAGACAAAATTATTTTTAGCAGTGTCATAGGTCACTTTGACGCCATTGACCGTGACGGGCGCACCATCCGTCGTGGTGGCCAAAGCATTGATGCCTTTTTGCAATTTGGCCATGAAAGTTTCAAGCGAGTAATCATTGCCCGGAGGGATCACAACGGTCCCCTTCACGCCATCAACCGTCACCACAAATGAGTTGTTGGTATTGTCAACGCTGAAGTTATTACTGATGTTGATGGTGGGCGTGGTGCCCACTGCCACAGCTGGCGAGGAAGCAATGCCACGCAATGCAACAGATGACGTGAGTACCGAAGACTCCTCTACATTCAGCCCAAGCAAGTTTTGACCAAGTGCATTGGTAGAAGTGATTTTGATGCTTGATTTATCGCCCGTTGTGCCCGAGGCCAAGCTAAATACCTTGTTGACTGAGTCATAAGTCATCTTCATGCCAAAGCGCTGCTCGGATGAAAGCCTGATTGCACTGGAACTATTGGGTAACACCTTGACTGGATAAAGTCCGTTTTCATCGAGTGTTACCGGAGTAGCCGTAAGTCCAAATACATCGTTTTTCACCAAGCTCGCTGTGCCTCCCGATGGCGTCACAGTGCCACACTTCAAGGTGACAGTATTGGTTCCATCTATAAACTTGAAACTCTGGGTTGAGTAATCGTAGGAGACGGTAACCTTATTAAACGTTGGTGGAACGGTCGCAGGAATTACTGGCGTGTGCAAGTCTGATGCATCCAACTGCTCCTGAATCGCAGTCACCGTCTGATTAATAGTAACTTTGCTCATATCTGTTGGCAAACCATTGGCGCCACCAAGCAAATTAATGGTAATCGGCGTAGGAGTTGGTGTGGTTCCTGAGGTGACGCGTGAGTCCGTCACAACAAATGTTTTGCTACTGGCATCGCTAAAGTCAAAATATGTTTCATCACCAAATTTCTGATTCAAAACTTTGGTAATTTCACTGGCGATGGTTACTCCGGTCATCGCAGCATTAGAATTCGAAAGGTGGCTCAGATCAACCGTCACCGGGTTTCCTGTGCCATCCACATCCAGCTTAAACATGCTAGCCAGCAAAGCTTTGTTGTCATCTGATAAGTCTGCAAACTTGACAGAGCCATCTAGAACGAAATCCGAAATCGCCTTGCCCGTAATAGTGGCTGGAACGGACACACGTTTGTCGGTCAATTCATCCAGTGAAAAAAGCTGCGTCTTAGCCGTGGTGAGTTCATCCTTGACCTCACTGTATGGCTTGATCTGGCCATACTGATTCACGTACAACTTTTGGCTGTTGCTGTCGGTTGCCTGTACTAATGAAGCATCAACTTGATCATCGCCCACGAACACGTGAGTTTGCCATTTGTTGAAGGGGCTGCTCTGGTTGGCATTGGCTGTTTTAACGTAATAGATGGTGGCGAGGTAACCGTTACCGCCGTTGTCGTACACCGTGAAAGCTGTACTCTTGTTGAAGGTCGCTGGATTGGTGCGATTAAAGGCCTCTGTCACCACGCCGGCATCCGCAGGGAAGTTTAAGCCCAGTGACACGAGTGAGGTTTGCTTGGCTTCGCCAGAGGTTTTTTGTGGAATGGTGAGCACCACGCGCTCATTCACGTTGGCGCTACCGGTCGAGTCAACCGTTGCGGCCATCAGGCGCTGACCTGCAGAGTTGACCACGTTAAATTGTTCATTCAACAGGAAGGAGCCGTTGCGGGTAAAAATTTCCTGAAGTCCGTCAGCGGACCGCATTGGGAAAAAACCGTCGCCAGTAATCGCGAGGTCCAATGCGTTGGCCGAGAACGAAATATTGCCCTGTCCAAACTCTTGACTGACCTGCTTGAGTGAAACGCCCTGACCCACGGTGCTGGACGCTTTTTGCAGCGGTGAAGTGGCAAAGATGTCGCCAAAGTCAGCACGCGAACGCTTGAAGCCAGTGGTACCCACGTTGGCAATGTTATTGCTGGTAACACCCAGCATGGCAGTGGCGGCATTCAGTCCGGTCAGTGAGGTATAGAAAGACATGGTTTAGAACTCCTGAAGAAACAGTTGTAGTTGATCTTGACTTACAGATTAATAGCCAATGCGCTGGACATCCGCCAGCTTGAGCGTTTTGCCACCCTGAACTTGCAGGAGCATGCTCTTGTCAGTGTCCTGGCTGACACTGGTCACGTAGGCCATCGTGCTAACTAAGGGGTTGGTGGTTTTCCCCTGACTAACGACTGTGGCTTTAAATTTGTAAGTGCCGTTGGCAGACACATCGCCAGCATCGGTTTTTCCATCCCATGACCAGGTCATGTCACCTACAGTCTGCGGCCCCAGAATCTGACTGCGCACCAAGCTGCCTTTGGAGTCGAAAACATCAAACTTGATGCCGTCAGCGCCTGTCGGCAAATTGACAACGCCTTCAACAGGCATACCCCCAGCCAACAATGCCGGGCCATCGGGCACGGACACCGTTTTACCAATCAGGTTGGCGCTGCTCATCATGCGTTCGCCCGACATAC
>CANBUY010000042.1 GCA_947372745.1 Comamonadaceae bacterium
CGTACCCCTGTGCTGCGCGATGGCGCTCTCAGCCTGTGCATCCCGCCCAGCAATGCAGCCGGTCCAATGCCCGCCATGGCCGAGCCTCCCCCCAGCCCTTATGCAACCCCCGCCAACGCTGTACCTGATCCTGCCCGAGATGCGGGTCCAATCAGTTGTGATCAATTAGCCCGTGATGCGAGCGACACCACGCTCATGGTGCTGTCGTTTCAGCGCTGGTACGCCGAACAAGCCAAAGCGCAGGCCGCAGTGCCCGAACCTTGATATTTCCAGACCCCGTCTGCATTCACCATCCCACCGGGGTGGTGGGTCGCAGGCGGGGTCTTTTGTCGTTCCTGCCCTGACTTGCCAGTGTTGCTTAAAGGTCTGTGCCAGAAGTCTGTTCCGCTTGACTTGTTCGCCCTTCAGAGCGTTCATGCTGGCATGAATGACAAGAGCAACAAGACATGACCCCACGGCTGCTGACGACACAAGAAGCTGCCGAGCGCTTGGGCCTGACCCCCGGCAGCTTGCAAGAGTTGCGCTGGAAAGACGATGGGCTGCCCATATTCCAGAACGGCCTGTCCGTTCACTACCGGTTGGAAGATCTGGAGGCGTTTGAACAGCGCGAGTTGCGGACCCTGCTGAAGCAGGTACTGCAGCGTGAACGGCCACTGCCACTGATCCGGGCCATCGCCCGCTCGCTCAACCTGAGTGTCAACACCCAAGGCGTAGAAAGCAACCCCGAGGTCTTCAAACCCGCCGAGCGGCAAGACTTGAAGCCAGCACCGAAGGTTAAGGGTGCTGCTCACATACCAACAGAACAACCGGCTCGGGTTCTACCGGCTAAAACCACTGCAGCCATTGACCTCAGCCTGCAACCCAACCACGCCTGGTATCTGGTCCACACCAAGGGCAGACAGGAAGACACTGCGATCACCAACTTGCAGCGGCAAAACTTCCGTTGCTACATGCCCATGCTGTATGTGGAAAAGGTCCGCCGGGGCAAACCGGTGGTGGTGGCCGAGCCCATGTTCCCTAGCTACGTGTTCGTGCAGCTGGACACCAGCGGCCAAGGCCAAAGCTGGTCGCCCATTCGGTCTACCTTGGGTGTTCGCGAGTTGGTCAAATTCGGCGGTCACCCGCCCAAGGTCGACGCCGAGCTCATCAACGCACTGCACAAGCGCGAGCAACTGCAGCAGTCCAATCCCCAGGCCCTCTTTGCCGCAGGCGACAAGGTCGTCATCACCGATGGCCCCTTCGCTGGCATCGAGGCGATCTACCAAACGGCAGACGCCGAGCGGCGCTCCATGATCTTGCTGTCCATGCTTAACAAGCCCGTGTCCATGCGCATTGAGCCTGGCCAGTTGCGTAAATGTGGCTGATCTCAAAAAGTCTGCAAACAGGTCTAGAAATGACTTGATAGCTCTGCCGCTTCGAAGCCAACATGGTCCGAACGAACAGAACCAAGCAGTCCACAAGTCCACATGACCTCAGAAGATCCACCTAAAACATTCAGAGCAGCCCAGTACGTGCGCATGTCTACAGAGCATCAGCAGTACTCCACCCACAACCAGGCCGACAAAATCCAGGAATACGCCGACCGGCGCGGCATCGAGATCGTGCGCACCTATGCCGACGAGGGCAAGAGCGGCCTGTCCATTGATGGCCGCGCCTCCCTGCAAAAACTCATCGCCGATGTCGAAGCCGGTCACACCGACTTCAACCTGATCCTGGTCTATGACGTCAGCCGCTGGGGTCGCTTCCAGGATGCGGACGAGTCGGCTTACTACGAATACATCTGCAAGCGCAAAGGTATCGCGGTCGCCTACGTCGCCGAGCAGTTTGAGAACGACGGCTCACCGGTCTCCACCATCGTCAAAGGCGTCAAGCGCGCCATGGCCGGTGAATACAGCCGGGAGCTGTCGGCCAAAGTCTTTGCCGGGCAGTGCCGGCTCATCGAGATGGGGTTTCGTCAAGGGGGGCCTGCAGGCTACGGCCTGCGCCGGGTGTTGATCGACCAAACCGGCGCCATCAAAGGCGAGCTCAAAAACGGCGAGCACAAAAGCCTGCAGACAGACCGCGTCATCCTCATGCCCGGCCCCGACCACGAGGTGGCCACCGTCTTGCAGATGTTTGCCTGGTTCATCCAAGACGACATGCCCCTAGCTGAAATTGCGAAGCGGCTCAACGATCAAGGCATCCGCACCGACAACCAGCGGCCCTGGACGTACAGCACTGTGCGCCAGGTGCTCACCAACGAAAAGTACATCGGCAACAACGTCTACAACCGCCATTCCTTCAAGCTCAAAAAATTGCACGTCAACAACCCGCCCGCCATGTGGATCCGCAAGGAGGGTGCGTTTGAAGGCATCGTGCCGCTAGACATCTTCCTCAAAGCCCAAGAGGTGCTGGCCGAGCGCACCCGCCGCTACAGCGACGAAGAGCTGCTGGCTCACCTCAAGCAGCTTTATGCCGATTGCGGCACGTTGTCCGGCCTCATCATCGACCAGGCCCCGGGCTTGCCATGCGCCATCACCTATGCCCACCGCTTTGGCAGCCTTACCCGGGCTTATGAGTTGGTGGGGTTCCACACCTCGCGCGATCAGGGCTTCATCGAGATCAACCGGCGCTTGCGGCAACTGCATCCCGAAATCGTGCGCCGCACCGAAGAGACCATTGCTGAGCTGGGCGGCAGTGTCCGCCGCGACGGCAAGACAGATTTGCTCACCCTCAACGACGAGCTGGTCATCAGCCTGGTGCTGGCGCGCTGCCACACCCTGCCCAACGGCCAGCACCGCTGGCGCATCCGGTTTGACACCGAACGCTTCAACCCCGACATCACCGTGGCGGTGCGACTGGATGCGCAAAACGCCAATGAGCTCGACTACTACCTCCTGCCCCGCCTGGACTTGCCCGAGCAAGAGATCCGGGTCTGCAACCGCAACAGCGCCAATTTCGAGTGCTTCCGGTTTGACGACCTGAACTTCTTTTACGGCATGTCAGAGCGCGAACGCTTGCAGCGCAAGTTTTAAACCCCCTCCACAAACCTGAAAGGACTCATTCCATGCACATCACCCCAACCCACACCCTAAGGAGGCAAACATGATGACCGACACCCCAGAAAACGTGAGCATGGTGCCCATTGCGCGCATCGAGGTGCTCAACTCCCGCGACCGCAACATGAAGGTCTTTGAGGAGATCGTCGAGAGCATCCAGCTCATCGGCCTCAAAAAGCCCATCACCGTCGCTGAGCGGGCCGGTGACGACGGTCAGCCCAAATACCTGCTGGTTTGCGGGGAAGGACGCCTGAACGCCTTCCGCATCCTGGGCGAAACCCACATCCCCGCCTTGGTGGTGGATGTGAGCGATGAAGACGCCTTCATCATGAGCCTGGCCGAAAACATCGCCCGACGAGGTTACCGACCGCTGGAGATCCTGGCCGACATCGAGCTCCTTCGCGAGCGGGGCTACACGGCGGATGTGATCATCCAAAAGACAGGCCTTTCTCCCAAATACGTGCGCGACATTGTCTTTTTGCTGGAGCAGGGCGAAGAGCGGCTGATCGAAGGTGTACAGCGCGGCTCCATCCCGCTCACCACCGCCCTTGAAATTGCCCGGGCCAGTGCCAACGACCCGCAAAACACGAACGGTGAGGGCGGCGAATCCAACCTGGGCGATCTGCTGCAAGAAGCCTATGAAAACGGCCAGCTCAAAGGCCGCCAGATCATCGAGGCCAAACGCCTAATTGAAAAGCGCCAAGAGTTGGGCCCGTCATCACCCAACGCGGCGCAGATCAAACCGCCCACCTCCAGCTACAGCCTGGTGCGTACCTATCAAAAAGAAGTTGAGCGCCAGCGCAAGATGGTCCTCAAGGCAGAGCATGCCCACCAGCGCCTGCTGCTGGTGGTGCAGGGCCTCAAAAAACTCTTCGCCGACGAGAACTTTGTCACCCTGCTGCGTGCTGAGGGGCTGGACACCCTGCCCAAGTACCTCGCCGAACGCATCAATCACTTTGAAGGAGCCCCAGCATGAACACCAGCAGCAACGCCCAACCCAAAATCGCCGAAATGTACCCCGGCATCTACCAGCCCACCAGTCAAGTCGAAGGGGAGGGCGGCCTCGACCTGCCCATGCAGCCGCTCAACACCTTGCTGGGCTTCGACCTGGAGACTTACCAAGTGCCGCTGGACCAATTGCTGCCAAGCAAAAAGATCATGGACGGCACCATGAGCACCCGCAAATACAAGCAGGTGGTCTCGTCCATCCACGAAATCGGGCTCATCGAGCCGCTGTCTGTCATCCAGCCTGACCCCAAAAAGTCTGAGTTCCTGTTGCTGGATGGCCACTTGCGTGTGTTGGCCCTCAAAGAGCTGGGTATGGAAACCGCGCCCTGCCTCATGGCCAAAGACGACGAAACCTTCTCGTACAACCACCGGATCAATCGCCTGTCCACGGTGCAAGAGCATTACATGCTGCGTCGCGCCATCGACCGGGGCGTGAGCCGCGAGCGCTTGGCCCGGGCTTTTAACGTCAACCTCAGCTCCATCAACCGCCGAATCAACTTGCTCGAAGGCATCAGCCCCGAGGCCATCGACCTGCTGCAAGACAAGCAGTTCACCCCAGATGTCACCCGCATTCTGCGCAACATGAAGGCCGCCCGACAGGTGGAGGCGGTGGAGCTCATGGTGGCCAGCAACACCATCACTGTGGCCCATGCCGAAGCCTTACTCAAAGCCACGCCACCGGAGCAGCGGGCTGACCTTAAACCTGCCGAGCGCGACAAAACATCCCCCATCGAGCAGATTGTCAAGCTCGAGAAGGAGATGAGCCAGGTGCAGACTCAGTACAAAGACGCCGAACAGAACTATGGCTCCGACCTACTCAATCTTGTGGTGGCCAAGGGCTATCTCACCAAGCTGCTGGCCAACGGTGCTGTCAAAAGCTATATCCAGCGGCACGAGCCCGAGATTCTGGAGCAGTTTGAACTGGTGGTGAACACTGTCAGCATGGAAGAAGCCGTCCAGCAACAGGCAGATACCACCCCGGCAGACATTGGCGAAGCGTCAGAACCATGATGGTTTCGATAAATATTTTGCTGTTGTCACGGAAAATTCATCTGATCGAACTTATAATAATGCGAATTCGCACAAACGTTCCCCTGCAAAACAGCTCCTAACGCGCTTGCCGATCGTGACACGGCATGGCGGTAGCGTGGCAAAACACTCTTTACATGACCAGCCGCCGTTCCCAACTTCAGGAAGACACCTACTTCCGAGTCTTGCGTATGCTGCAAGACAACCCGGACATGACCCAGCGCGAGATTGCACAGAAACTAGGTATCAGCACCAGTGGGCTGAATTACTGCCTCAAGGCGCTCATCGACAAAGGCTGGGTGAAGGTGCAGAACTTCAGCCAAAGTAAGAATAAGTTTGGCTACATCTATGTGCTCACGCCACAGGGTATTGCTGAGAAGGCCTTGCTGGGTGGCCGATTTCTGAAACGTAAGATGACAGAGTACAACGAGCTTCAAACAGAAATTGAAGCGCTCATATTTGAAATGGCCTGTGTAGCCACCGACAGGCAAATGGTTCGTAACGAATGATTCAACATCCTGCATTCGGTTGATTCCACTATTAACGTTCGTGATTTATTGGTGAATTGAATAAGCGGGTATCTCGTTTATAAAAAAAGCTATATATGAAAATTCTCGTTATCGGTGGAGCAGGCTATATAGGTAGCCACATGGTCAAATTGTTAGGGGTGCGAGGTTGTGCTGTGACAACTTTGGATAATCTCAGCAGTGGACACTGTGACGCTGTACTGTTTGGTGACTTTGTGCATGGAGACCTAGCTGACAAAGTTTTACTGGCTAATTTGCTGCAGGCTGGACGCTTTGATGCGGTGATGCACTTTGCGTCGTTCATTCAGGTGGGTGAATCAGTACAAAAGCCGGCCATGTATTACGCCAACAACGTGATCAACACCCTGTACTTGCTGGACGCCATGAGGACGGCTGGCGTACAGCGGTTCATTTTTTCGTCCACAGCCGCCACCTTTGGCGAGCCGCAGTACACCCCCATTAACGAGCGGCACCCTCAAGCACCTATCAATCCCTATGGCCGTAGTAAGTTGATGATTGAGCAGGTGCTGGAAGACTACGACCGCGCCTATGGGCTCAAGTCGGTGTGCCTGCGTTATTTCAACGCCGCCGGCGCTGACCCTGAAGGCAAGCTTGGCGAAAGGCACGATCCCGAAACGCACCTGATACCGCTGGTGCTTCAAGCTGCGTCAGGCCGGCGAGCCGACATTGCGGTGTTTGGCCGCGACTACGACACACCCGACGGCACCTGCATCCGCGACTACATACATATCAACGACCTGTGCGAAGCCCACTGGTTGGCTCTGCAAAGCCTGATGCAAGGCGCAGGAAGCCAGCGCTACAACTTGGGTAACGGCGCGGGCTTTTCGGTGCAAGAGGTGATTGACGCCGCCCGGCGCGTGACCGGCCGGCCGATTGCGGTGCGCGACGCGCCCCGGCGCGAGGGCGACCCTGCCCGGTTGGTGGCCGACGCCACGCTGGCTCGCCAGCAGCTGGCCTGGGCGCCGCAGTTTTCGGATCTTGAAACCATCGTGGCGCATGCTTGGGCGTGGGAACAAAAAACATCAGGAGGAAAACCTTGAACGTCACGAAAGCTGTATTCCCCATCGCGGGCCTGGGCACCCGCTTTTTGCCCGCTACCAAGGCCAGCGCCAAGGAAATGCTGCCGGTGGTGGATAAGCCGCTGATTCAGTACGCAGTTGAAGAAGCCTACGCCGCTGGCGTGCGGCACATGATCTTTGTCACTGGCCGCACCAAGCGCAGTGTGGAGGACCACTTTGACACCGCCTACGAGCTGGAAACCGAGTTAGAGTTGGCAGGCAAGGCACACCTGCTAAAGGTGGCTCGCAGCATTGCGCCCGACGACATGGTATGCACATATGTTCGCCAGCCACGCGCGTTGGGCCTGGGCCACGCGGTGCTCTGCGCCAAGTCGCTGGTGGGTAACGACCCGTTTGCAGTGCTTCTGGCAGATGACTTAATGGTGGGCAAGCCGCCCGTGATGCAGCAGATGGTGGATCAGTTTTTGAAGTGGCGCGCTAGCATTTTGGCGGTGCAGGATGTGCCGCGAGAGCAGACTAACCGCTACGGCATTGTCAGCGGCCAGTCCGTGGCAGATGGTTTGGTGGACGTGACAGGCTTGGTGGAAAAGCCCAGCCCGGCCGATGCACCCAGCACGCTGGCGGTGGCAGGCAGATACATTCTAACGGCGGGCATTTTTGCTGAGCTAGAGAGTCTGCCCCGTGGTGTGGGCGGCGAGATTCAGCTAACAGACGGCATCTCTCGGCTACTGCGCCGCGAAAAGGTGTTTGCTTACCGCTATCAGGGCATGCGCTACGACTGCGGAAGCAAACTGGGCTTTTTGCAGGCTACTGTCGACTTAGGTGTTACACATGCAGAGGTTGGAGCTGATTTTATGGATTGGCTCAATGAGCGTGTCTAATATGTCCTTGCCGCGTTTGCGGGACAATATTCTGGCATTAAGCGTTGTACAAGCGGGTAACTATTTGGTGCCACTGCTGGCGTTGCCTTTTTTGGCGCGTGTATTGGGCATCCATGCTTATGGTGAAGTAGTTTTCGTCCAGACTGTGATGATGTTTGGCATGTTGCTGGTCGACTTTGGCTTTAGCTGGAGTGCTACCCGTGACATATCAGCCTCGCGGGACGATAGGGGGAAGGTATCTACTTTATTTGCAGGAATATGGGGACTTCAGTGGCTCTTGCTGGCTGTCGTAGTATTACTTGTGCTTTTGTCTGTGTGGTGGCTGCCTTCATTGCGACCAAATGCCTCTTTATACTTAACAGGTCTGGGCATAGTTCTCGGTCAGGTGCTGTTTCCTTTATGGTTGTTTCAGGGGCTTGAGGCGCTGAAGGTGGCTGCCGTAATCCAGGTTGTGGGAAAGGTGCTGGCTATACCTTGCTTGCTGATCTGGGTTGATGGACCACAAGACCAGGTTGCAGCAATTGCGTTTTTCAGTGCATCTTCTGTGCTGTCGGGCCTAGGGGCTGTATGGTGGATTCATCGCTCAAAATGGGTCGAATGGTTTTGGCCGTCTAGAGCGGATCTCGCGCAGGCTTTTCGCCAAGGAGCTTGGATATTTGGTTCCCGTGTCTCAATAAGTCTTTACACCACAGCCATACCTTTGGCAGTTGGCTTGTGGGCTGGTCCAGCCCAGTTAGCGGCATTTAATTTGGCCGACAAAGTCCGTGTTTTGATTCAAGGCTTTCTGGCACCCGTTGCTCAAGCACTATTTCCACGGATGAGTTACCTAATTAATAGAGATCGTGTCGCAGCTTTTAGTTTACTGACCAAATCGGCTTGGATAGTGGGCGTTGTGTCTTTGCTGTCAGGTGGCTTAGTGTGGTGGTTCGCAGATGAAATCATGCTTATTTTGGGTGGCAATGATTTTATCCATACGGGGGACATATTGAGATGGCTTGCATTCGTACCACTGATGGTGGCTGGTTCAAATACGTTGGGTGTACAGGTGATGTTGCCAAGAGGAATGAACCGGGCATTCATGACTATTCTCACAGCGGCATCAATAATGAGTTTGGTTGGTTTGTATCCTGCGGTGATGAATGCAGAAGCACGTGGTGCGGCACAGTTGGTGTTGCTTGTGGAATGCGTAGTGACCTTGGCCATGGCACTTTATCTGCGGCGTGAAGCTCATAATTGGAGAGTTAAATGAGTCAATTTGATTATTTGGTAGTCGGCGCAGGCTTTGCTGGCGCCGTCTGTGCACAGCAGCTAGCTGAAGAAGGTAAGTCGGTATTGGTCATCGACAAACGGCCACATATCGGCGGCAATGCCTACGATTGCAAAGATGAGCATGGGGTAATAATTCACCCATATGGTCCGCACATCTTTCATACCAACAGCAAAAAGGTATTTGAATACCTTTCACGCTTCACTGACTGGCGGTACTACGAGCACCGGGTACTTGCGGTTGTCAATGGCGAGCATTACCCCCTGCCGATCAACCGCACGACCATTAACCGTCTGTACGGACTTGATTTGGACGAGACTGGCGTGGGCGCCTATCTGGACAAGGTGCGCGAGCCGCGTGATCCGATCCGCAGCAGTGAAGATGTGGTGCTCAATAGTGTGGGCCCGGATTTATGTGAAAAATTTTTCCGAGGATACACGCGCAAACAGTGGGGCATGGATTTGTCTGAACTGTCTGCAGGGGTGGCGGCGCGAATTCCCACTCGAACGAACGACGACGATCGCTACTTTGGCGATTCTTTTCAATTCATGCCAGCGCAGGGTTACACGGCCATGTTTACGCGTATGCTGGCTCACCCCAACATTACGGTCAGAACCGCAACCGCACTTGACGAGATCCGTGGCCATGTGACTTGGGGCCACATGGTTTATTCGGGACCGATAGATGCTTTTTTTGAACATCGCTTTGGCAAGCTGCCCTACCGCAGTCTGAGTTTTGAACACCAGCATTTACCAGATGTTCAGCAGTTACAGTCTGTCGGCACAGTCAATTATCCGAATGATCACGCTTACACACGCATCACTGAATTCAAGCACCTGACTGGGCAGATGTGCGAAGGCACATCTACGGTACGAGAGTATCCTCAAGCAGAAGGAGAGCCATATTACCCTATCCCGAGGGCTGACAATGAGGCGCTCTTTAAGCGTTACAGCGAGCTGGTGGAACAGGAACAAAGCGTGACTTTTGTGGGGCGATTGGCCGAGTACCGTTACTACAATATGGACCAAGTCGTGGGGGCGGCATTGACTACAGTGAAAAAACTAAAAAATAAATGAAAAAAATTAAATTACTTCATATAGGGCGAGTAATAAGACCGGGCGGTGGTCCTTCTGGCTATCTCTATAATTTGAGTGCTATATCAAAAGAGAGAAAATCAGAGGGGGTTAAGTCGTTCGCATTTAAATATTCTAATGATCGAAGTTCTTTAAACTCAAGTAAGGCTGGGTTGGTTATATTGTCACTGCCTTATTTTTTAAGAAAATACTATGTAAAATCACTATTGGTTGTTCGCAGTATTATAGATATATACAGTGTAATAAAATTAAAATTCAATATGAGGGGATCTTTTCCTGTATTTCATGATCAAATGTTGGCTTATTGGTACGGGAAAATATTTTCAAAGCCATACTGTATAATGCCCCACCAACCTATTGAGATCGCTCGAGAAGTAGATGATGCATACAAGTATAGATATAATTTAAAAGCAAATGATATTTACAACTTGGTCGTAATCAAGGAGAGTTTAGCTTATATTAATGCTTCAATAATTATATGTCCTACGAAGTATAGTTTGGATAGTTATTTTATTTCAAAAAATGACTACAGGGAAGTTCTGGATTCAATTCCAAAACACATGGTGCCAAGTACTGTTACTCTTCCTAAATCCGTCTTGGGAAGATTGAAAACGAGGGAGTCATTAAGTATTGAAGGAAATAAGTTGGCTATAGGCTTTGTTGGTAGATATAACTCCGACAAAGGGTACGACAGATTTTTATCGATAGCTAAGAGTCACAGAAATAATGAGAATCTGATCTTCTTTTCTGCCGGTGCTGGAGAAATGCAGGGGGATGAGGCTGACGTAACTGACTTGGGGTGGAGAAAAGATATTGCTGATATTATTACAGCTATGGATTTGATAATAATTCCAAATCGAGTAACTTATTTTGATTTATTGCCAATCGAGTCTTTGATGTTAGGGACTCCAGTCGCTGTAACGTCGGTGGGAGGCAATAAGTGGTTATTGGATGAAGTTAAAGATAATAGTGTACTTGAGATAAAATTAAATGACGCGATTACATCTGATAATTTGGATGCTATTATTGGTATTTTGCCTCCTCGCGTGCAATTTAAATGCTCAAGATTGGCTGAGCATTTTAATAATGAAAAATTTATAGATTCACATGAAAACCTAATAAATAAACTCAATACATTAGGAGTGATTGATTGTGAAAAATAGTCTATTATTGAGTGTGACAATTGCAACTTATAAAAGAAGAGATCTACTTGAGAAAAGTTTAATTGCGCTATCTAATCAAACTTTATCGACGGAGTTATTTGAGATTATTGTTTGCGATAGCTTAAGTAACGATGGAACTGATTTGATGATAGTTGGTTTTTGTAAAAAATATCCACATCTGAAGATAAAGCACGTTCACACTAGGAATATACTAGCCGCCAAACGTAATTTGGGAATCGCCGAATCAAGTGGGGAAGTTGTTATTTTCCTGGATGATGATTGCATTGCTGATACTGAATTCTTAAAAAATTATTACAATTTATTCATTATTGAGTCGCCAAAAAATATTATTTATTGTGGTGAGGTTCGTTTTCCGGATGAGTGGATTTCTCAATCAAATTATTATAAATTCAGAGATTCACGTCACTTTGGTAGTAGTCGGCGACAGGATTTAAATAAGCTTGATTGCAAAACAATAGTAGTGATGAATATGGCATTTTACAAGAATGAATTTATAACTAAAATCGGATTGGTTGATGAAAACTTTGTCGGTTATGGATGCGAAGACCAAGATTTGGGTTGGCGCTTAGAAAGTAAAGGTTTTATTATTGAAAAATCGAAATCCCTGATTGTTCATCATGAGCTAAGTGGTGATATTTTGGGTTATTCGAAAAAGATTTTTCATACTGCCAGAGATGGGATGACGACTCTTTTGAAGAGAAATCCGGCTGCAGCGTCCGCGCTAGGCTTTAAGCTTCAATTGCTTGATAAAGATTATCCAGGGCAGAATCCCTTTAAAAAAATAATATTTGCATTTATTCGGCGAGTTATATTTAATAATTTAATGGAAAATATTTTCTCAGTCTTGCTGATGAAGACTGATAATATAAAAATATTTTATTCTCCTGGTTTGTACAAGTACGTATTGGCTTGCGCGTACGTGCGTGGTAGTAGAGCTCGACAGACGATTTTGAAAAATACTAATGGTTGGTATGAATAAGTTAGAATATATTTTTTTTCCAATGGGGGTGATTGTAATACTTGCTCATTTAGCCAGAAACATAAGCGGACTTTATTATATTTTTATTTCGATCACACTTTTGGGATTCGTTGCTCTGTCTTTTTTGTATTATCAGAGCAATAAATTTAAAAAAATATTAGTGATAATTTTAATATTATTCTTATATGTAATCATTGCATCTTTTTTGGCTGATGTTTTGGATTCAATATCAATTGGAGTTGCAAGACTTTTCTATTTGTCACCAGTTATTTTGTATTTTTTTTCAAGGGAATTTAGCCGCTCTCAAAGTATAAACTTTTGGAAAATAATACTGTGGTTCATCGTGGCATCTTCATTCACTATACTGCTGCAATACATAATTGGTCCAATTTCATGGTTTGCTGATCCTTCTGGTAGAGCTGGTACCGATAGATTTGCATCGCTAGCCGGTAGTTTGACTGTTTATGGTTCTTTGGTTGGTGTTGCGATTATTTTATCTAAATTTATTTATTCCAATTATTTTATTTATCTTCCTGCATTGTTTATATTGTGTTTGGGTGCTTTATTGTCGCTGCAAAAAATGGCTTTTTTTTCAGTGGCACTCTCTGTGCTAATTGCGTGGATAAGCACTCGGGATAAAATATCTTTTAGTAAAATATTGCTTCTGCTGTTGTTTGTAATTTTTAATGCGTTTGCTTTATATTATATCTTGCTTGATTATTTTCCGGACCATTTTTCCTATGCATCTTTAATTTTCACCTCTGATGCTTCTGAGGTTGGCGATTTTTCAGTCGGGGAAAGTATTGTAGATAGAATGACTCACTTGCCACTTGAAGCCTTCAGTCATTGGGACGATATAAATATATTGTTTGGTGTTGGCGTTTTTGGTGGATCGGGTGGTTTGGGTTATCCAGATTTACCAATGGCGCATAATTTAATTGCAGAAATATTTCTAATATTTGGTGTTATTTTTGGGCTTCTTATTGTTGTTGTAATATTTAAATATTTATTAATATCTTTGAGACTTTTATACTCAACTAGTGATGTCCGTATTAGGCTGGCAGCGTCATCTTATATAATTATTGTATTAACAAATTTTTTTAGTGGTGGGCTCTTTTATCAGCCGGTCACAGGACTCATTTTTTGGTTTTCATTTTCTGAGCTTTATAAGTTGAATCGTAATGTCAAAATTTAAAAATCGAACTTTGCTCGTGACAGGCGGCACTGGATCTTTTGGTAATGCTGTTATCAACCGATTTATTAGTTCTGAATTCAAGGAGATTAGAGTATTTAGTAGAGATGAAAAGAAGCAAGATGATATGCGAAAACGGTATGGGTCTTCAATTCTTAAGTTCTACATTGGCGATGTGCGTGACTCGCAGTCGGTGACGAACGCAGTTCGCGGAGTGGACTACATCTATCACGCCGCAGCACTCAAGCAGGTTCCATCGTGCGAGTTTCATCCGCTTGAGGCTGTGAAGACCAATGTTTTGGGTACTGAAAACGTGCTTGAAGCAGCCATCACCTGTGGCGTCAAACGGGTTGTGGTTCTTAGTACCGACAAAGCTGTGTACCCAATCAACGCCATGGGAATTAGCAAAGCCATGATGGAAAAGGTCGCCGTGGCCAAGTCGCGCAGCAGCACCCAAACGGTGATCAATGTCACCCGCTACGGCAACGTCATGGCCTCACGGGGCTCGGTGATCCCGCTCTTCATTGAACAAATTAGGGCGGGCAAGCCCATCACCCTGACCGACCCGAACATGACCCGCTTCATGATGACGCTCGACGATGCCGTGGACCTCGTGCTCTACGCCTTTGAGCACGGCCAGCCGGGAGAGATATTCGTGCAAAAAGCCCCAGCCGCCACAATTGAGGTGTTGGCCAAAGCCTTGACCGCGCTGGTGGGCAAACCCGAACACGAGGTGCAGGTGATCGGCACCCGCCACGGAGAAAAGCTCTATGAGGCTTTGCTCAGCCGCGAAGAGATGGTGGCTGCCGAAGACTTGGGCGGCTACTACCGCGTGCCCCCCGATCTGCGCGACCTGAACTACGGCAAGTTCGTGGAGCAGGGCGAAACCAAAATTACTGAAGCCACCGACTATAACTCGCACAACACCGAGCGCCTGGACGTCGCCGGTATGCAGGCTTTGTTGATGAAGCTGCACTTCATGCAAGCCATTGCCCGGGGTGAACATGTGGAGCCCGAGGAGTAAGCCATGAAAGTATTGGTCACCGGTGCCAACGGTTTTATTGGCAAAAATTTGGTCTTGCGCTTGCGTGAGCGCGCCGACACCGAAGTCTTGACCCTCATGCGCGAGGATGAAGGCAGTGCTTGGCAAGCGGCGCTGGCCCAAGCCGACGCGGTGGTGCACCTGGCCGGAGAAAATCGGCCCACCGACCCCGCTGCGTTTGACGCCGTCAACACAGGCCTCACGCAGCGCCTCTGCCAAACCTTGCAAAGTATGAGCAAGCGCATACCGGTGTTGTTCAGTTCGTCTGCCCAAGCCGATCAAGACAACCCCTATGGCCGCAGCAAACGGGCCGCCGAAGAGGCCTTGGCCCAATTGGCCAAAAGCAATGGCAACCCCGTGGCCATTTACCGTTTGCCCGGTGTGTTTGGCAAATGGTGCCGACCCAACTACAACTCGGTTGTGGCCACTTTCTGCCACAACAAGGCACACGACTTACCGGTGCAGATCAACGATGCCCAGGCCCGTGTGCGCTTGGTCTATGTGGACGACGTGGTGAATGCCTTTTTGCAAGAGCTGCAAGAACCCATGGTGGGTTTGAGCCACCCGGCGGTGGCCCCTGAATACACCATTACCTTGGGTGAACTGTCAGACCAAATCGATGCGTTCAAAAATTGCCGCAGCAGCTTGGTGTCTGAGCGCGTGGGCACGGGCTTGACCCGCGCCTTGTACGCCACCTACGTGAGCTATTTGCCGGTAGATAAGTTTGCCTATTGCGTGCCTGCCCACGGAGACGCCCGTGGCGTGTTTGTAGAGATGCTTAAAACACCCGATGCGGGCCAGTTCAGCTTTTTCACGGCGCACCCCGGCATCACTAGGGGCGGGCACTACCACCACACCAAAACCGAAAAGTTTTTGGTCATCAAAGGCCATGCTCGGTTTGGTTTTCGCCACATGCTCACCAATGAGGTACATCACCTCGAAACCCACGGTGAAGAACCGCAAATCGTGGAAACGGTCCCTGGTTGGACTCACGATATCACCAACATCGGCACCAACGAAATGGTGGTGATGCTTTGGGCCAATGAAATTTTTGACCGCGCCTACCCCGACACGATCGCCAGCAAGGTTTGAAGACCATGAAAAAACTCAAAATCATGTCGGTCGTGGGCACGCGCCCCGAGATCATTCGACTTTCTCGTGTGTTGGCGGCGCTGGACGCGCATTGCGACCATGTGCTGGTGCACACCGGGCAAAATTTCGACTACGAGCTGAACCAGGTGTTCTTTGATGACTTGGGCGTGCGCAAGCCGGACTTCTTTTTGAACAGCGCCGAGGGCAGCACGGGCGCGGCCAACACCATTGGTAACCTGATCACGGGGGTAGACGGCTTGCTGGCCCAAGTGCAGCCCGAGGCGATGCTGGTGCTGGGCGACACCAACAGTTGTTTGTCGGTGATTCCGGCCAAGCGGCGCAAGGTGCCGATATTCCACATGGAGGCAGGTAACCGCTGCTTTGACATGCGGGTGCCCGAAGAGACCAACCGCCGCATCGTGGACCACACGGCCGACATCAACCTGACCTACAGCACGATTGCCCGCGACTACCTGTTGCGCGAGGGCCTACCACCGGACCAGGTCATCAAAACGGGCAGCCCGATGTACGAGGTGCTGCACCACTACCTGCCGCAGATCAAGGCTTCTGACGCGGTGGAGCGTTTGGGCCTGACGGCACACCAATACTTTGTGGTGAGTGCGCACCGCGAAGAAAACATCGAGTCTGAAAAGTCGTTCACCAAACTGGTGGCCGTGCTCAACAGCGTGGCCGAAGAGCAAGGTTTGCCTGTAGTGGTGTCGACCCACCCGCGCACCCAAAAGCGGGTGGACGCCACGGGCGCACAGTTTCACCCCCATGTGCGTCTGATGAAGCCGCTGGGATTTCACGATTACGTGAACCTGCAGATGAATGCTCGGGCCGTGTTGTCGGACAGCGGCACGATCAACGAGGAGTCGTCGATCTTGAACTTTCCGGCGCTCAACCTGCGCGAGGCGCATGAGCGGCCCGAGGGCATGGAAGAAGCCGCCGTGATGATGGTAGGCCTGGAGGTGGACCGCGTGCGCCAGGGCTTGGCCATTGTGGCCACGCAGGCACGAGGCGAGCAGCGCGACTTGCGCCTGGTGGCCGATTACAGCATGCCGAATGTGAGCGCCAAGGTGCTACGCATTGTTCACAGCTACACCGATTATGTGAATCGGGTGGTTTGGAAGAAATATTGAGCAGGGCGGGTGTTTTGCGTGTTTTATTTGTAAGCCAGCTTTTTGATCCTGAAAATGCGATCAAAGGCGCTGCGTTTGTTCGTCAGCTCCAGGATCTGGGGCATGAGGTTGAGGTGATCACCACTTTCCCTAGCTACCCGGGCGGTCGGATTTTTAAGGGCTATGAGCAGCACTGGCGGTCTGTTGAGGAGATGGATGGTGTGCGTGTGGTGCGTGTGGCCAGCTTCATCAGCCATGGGCAATCTGCCACCAAGCGTTTGTTGAGCTACGGTTCTTTTGCGCTTTCGGCAGCTTGGTATGCCTTGTTTTCGGCCAAGCGGCCTGATGTAATCTACGCCTATTACCCGCCTGTGATGGTGGGGCTTATGGCGTTGATCGTGGGCTGGGTCATGCGTGTGCCTTATGTGTATGACGTGCAGGATTTGTGGCCTGAGGCGTTGGTTGCTACTGGACATGTCCGGGCCGATGGGCAATTGGTCAAGTGGGTCGAGCAACTGTGCGGTCTGGTCTATAGGCGGGCCGCACGCTTGGTGGTGTTGTCGCAGGGGTATCGGGATAGCTTGATCCGCAAAGGTGTACATGCAGATAAGGTGGTGTGCGTTTACAACTGGTGCGATGAGAGCCGCATGTCTGCAGCGGCTGATGAGCCATCCGTCTGGTGCAAGGTGCCGGGCACTTTCCGTTTTTTGTATGCGGGCAACCTCGGGGCTGCTCAGGCCTTGGCGCATGTGGTGGATGCAGCAGCTTTGTTGCAGGCATCGGGTGATGCCCACATTCAGATTGTTTTTTTAGGCTCTGGGGTTGAACACGAGGCCTTGCGATCACGCTCCAGGCCTTTGTCCAATGTGACTTTTTTGCCGCAGGTCAAGGTTGACGATGTCGGTGGGTATTTGAAAGCTGCTGATGTGCTTTTGGTTCATTTGGCAGATGACCCGGTGTTCGACATCACGATCCCTCAAAAAACACAGGCTTATTTACTGGCAGGCAAGCCTATTTTGATGGCGGTTAGGGGTGAGTCTGGTGCTTTGGTGAGTGCGGCCGGGGCCGGGATGGTGGTGCCATCGGAGAACGCTGTGGCGATGGCCGAAGCCATGCGGTCATTGGCCAGCAAAAATGCTGATGAATTGCTGGCGATGGGGCGACGCGGGTTTGATTTTTATAACGTGAACATGAGCATGGCCAAGGGCGTCCGTCAGATTGAAAAGTTGTTGTCAGAAGTGGTTACCAAATGAGCAGCGTTATGGGTGAAAGTTGCCGTAATGCCGTTGAGGGGGATATTGATGCTGTGGCCCGCATACACCTTGCCGCGTTCGATGGCTTTTTTTTGTCACAGCTTGGTTACCGTTTCCTTTGTGTAATGTATCGGGCTTTCTTGAAAAGTCCGAGCAGTTTGTTTGTGGTGTTTGAGATGGCTTCTGGGCAGTTGGCGGGCTTTGCCGTTGGTGCCTTGGAGGGACAAAAAGACCGATGGTTGGCTGTTCGATTTTTGCCGCAGTTTCTTTGGGCAGTTATTCCGGCGGTTATGCGGCATCCCGTTCCGGTGGTCAAGCGATTGTGGGCGCGGTTTGCTGATGCAGGTGAGAGGGTGCAAGTGCCACCCGGTGCCGCTGTTTTACGCAGTATCGGTGTCCTGCCTTCCTTGCGGGGCGCAGGGGCTGCTGCTTCTTTGTTGCAGGCTTTTGAAGCGCTGGCGCTGCATAAAGAGGCAGGGCAGGTTTTTCTGACAACAGATGAGATGAACAACGAGCGTGCGCAGCGGTTTTATGAACGCGGCGGTTATGCGCTGGTTGTCCGGTTTAAGCAAGATGGAGAGCGTGGGATGTGGTTGATGTCAAAAAATTTAAAAGGGTAAATTCATGAGTGAAGAGAAATTTCTACCTTTTGCCCTCCCCGATATCGGCGAGGAAGAAATTGCCGAGGTGGTGTTGGCCCTGCGCTCTGGCTGGGTGACCACGGGCCCCAAGACCAAGCAGTTCGAGTCTGACTTTGCCGACTATCTGGGCGGTGGCCTAGAGGCGATTGCGGTCAATTCGGCCACGGCGGGTTTGCACCTGGGCCTGGAAGCCATGGGAATTGGCCCCGGCGACGAGGTCATCACCACCACGCACACCTTCACGGCCACGGCCGAGGTGATTCGCTACCTGGGCGCAGATCCGGTGTTTGTGGATGTGGATGCGGCCACGCTGTGCATCGATGTGGATGCGGTGGCACGGGCCATCACGCCACGTACCAAGGCGATCATTCCGGTGCACTTTGCGGGGCGTTCTGCCGACATGACCCGCTTGCTGGCTTTGGCCAAGCAGCATGGCCTGAAGGTAATGGAAGACGCGGCGCACGCCTTGCCCACCACCTGCGATGGGCGGTTGATTGGCACGCTGGAGAGCGATGTCACGGTGTTCAGTTTTTACGCCAACAAGACCATCACCACGGGTGAGGGCGGCATGCTTGTCACGCGAGACCCGGAGTTGGCCAAGCGGGCGCGGGTAATGCGTTTGCATGGCATTAACCGCGATGCGTTTGACCGTTTCACGTCCAAAGCACCAAGCTGGTATTACGAGATCGTGGCGCCGGGCTTCAAGTACAACATGACGGACATTGCCGCCTCGATGGGCATTCACCAGCTCAAGAAGGCGAGTGCTTTTCAGCAAAAGCGAGCGCACATTGCCGCTTTGTATGACAAGGCTTTGGCGGGCTTGCCCATCATTCGCCCGCCCCATGCGGCAGCAGGCGATGTGCATTCGTGGCATTTGTATGTGACGCAGTTGACGGACGAGGCCCATGTCTCGCGCGATGTGTTCATCGAGCGTTTGTTTGCGCAGGGCATTGGCTGCAGCGTGCATTACATTCCGCTGCATTTGCAGCCGTATTGGCGCGACACGTACAAGCTGACGCCCGAGATGTTTCAGGTAAGCCAGCGCGTGTTTGAGCGCACGGTGTCTTTGCCCCTTTACACGCGCATGACCGAGGCTGATGTGGATCGTGTGGTAGCGGCCGTCAAGGTGGCGTTGGGCTGATGGTCAAGCGACTGTTTGACTGGTTTGCCAGTGGCGTGGGGCTACTGCTTCTTGCACCGTTGCTTTTGATCTTAGCCTCCTGGATCAAGCTGGATTCGCCGGGGCCAGTGTTTTTTAGGCAAGAACGGGTGGGGCTGCGCGGTAGGCTTTTCCGTATTCATAAGTTTCGCACCATGGTGACCGACGCTGAGCGCCGCGGTCTGCAGATTACCGTAGGAGCCGATGCTCGGGTCACCCGCGTGGGCCAGTGGCTTCGTAAGTACAAGCTAGATGAGTTGCCACAGCTCTTTGATGTTTGGCTTGGTTACATGAGCCTGGTCGGTCCTCGGCCAGAGGTGCCGCGCTACGTGGCGTGCTACCCGGCTAAGGTGCGCGATGTGGTTTTGTCGGTCAGGCCTGGTATTACCGACCGGGCGTCCATCGAGTTCAAAGACGAAAATTTGATATTGGGACGTGCCACTGACCCAGACAAGGCGTATGTAGAAGAGGTTCTACCGATCAAACTCAAATATTACGTTGAGTATGTCGAGAATAATTCAGTATTAGGTGATGTCAAGTTAATCATCAGTACATTTGCGGCGTTGATCCGATAGAGTGGGCAATGTTTAGAGAAGATCAAATAAGGGACTCAGGACTCGGGACTCGGGACTCGGGACTCGGGACTCGGGACTCGGGACTCGGGACTCGGGACTCGGGACTCGGGACTCGGGACTCGGGACTCTTGCGGGATTTCACATCATGGGTGAAATCATGATTCGTACATTGAGTCGTTTTGCAGCGCCGGCTTTGGCTTTGCCCCGCGCAGTCAAGCGCGGTGTCGTGCTTGCCTTGGATGCAGGCCTTTGCATTTTGTCGGTCTGGCTGGCTTTTTACTTGCGCAGTGGCACTTTCACGCCATTGTCAGGCCCAGCCATTTGGCCTGCAGTGGCCTCTGTGGCGCTGGCTTTGCCGGTGTTTATCACCTCGGGTCTGTACCGTGCCATCTTCCGCTACAGCGGTTTACCGGCCATGGTGGCGGTGGGGCGTGCCATGCTTTTGTATGGCTTGGCGTTTGCGGCCATCTTTACCTTTTGGGGCGTCGATGGCGTACCGCGCACGGTGGGCTTGATCCAGCCGATTTTGCTTCTGCTTTTGGTTGGTGCATCACGCGCTGCGGCGCGGGTGTGGTTGGGTGGGCTTTATCACCAGCAGTTGCGTAAGGCTTCTTTGCCGCAGGCCCTGATTTACGGGGCGGGCAGCGCAGGGCGCCAGCTGGCCTCTGCCATGGCCAACAGCCCGGAAATTCGGGTGGTGGGTTTTCTGGACGATGACGACCGGCTGCATGGTCATGTGCTCAATGGCTTGCCCATTCACAACCCGGCTGACTTGGCTGAATTACTGAGTGACTCGTCGATCACTGACGTATTGCTGGCCTTGCCCAGCGTGTCGCGCCAGCGCCGTAATGAAATCTTGAATGAACTCAAGCCCCACAAAGTGGCGGTACGCACTCTGCCAGGCCTGAGCGACATTGCCACAGGCAAGGTGAGCCTGAGCGATGTGCGAGAGCTGGACATTGACGACCTGCTGGGCCGCGAGCCGGTCAAGCCCAATGGTTTGTTGCTCAACCTGAACACCCACCACAAAACCGTGTTGGTGACGGGGGCAGGCGGCAGCATTGGCGGTGAACTGTGCCGCCAGATTCTCAAGACCAATCCCAAGCAACTGCTGCTGGTGGAAATGAGTGAGTTTGCGCTTTACCAGATTCACCAGGAGCTGCAGGCATCGCTTGCTGGCGAAAGGGTGAACGTGAACGAGCCAGTGGAGGGCGATGCGCCTGAAGGGGCAGAGGGCAGTGACGAAGCAGCCATTGAGATCGTGCCCCTTTTGGCCTCGGTTTGCGACGAGGTGCGCATGCAGGAGATCATGGACACTTGGAAGCCGCAAACGTTGTACCACGCGGCCGCCTACAAGCATGTGCCCCTGGTGGAGCACAACCCGGCCGAGGGCGTGCGCAACAACGTGTGGGGCACACGGGTGTGTGCCGAAGCTGCGGCGCGCAATGGTGTGCGTAACTTTGTGCTGATCAGCACCGACAAGGCGGTGCGGCCCACCAACATCATGGGCGCGACCAAGCGACTGGCAGAAATGGTGTTGCAGGCCCTTGCCGAGGTGAACGCGGCCGTGGTGGCGCAAGGGGGCAGGGCTCCCAGCGCCAAGACCACCTTCTCGATGGTGCGTTTTGGCAACGTGTTGGGCTCCAGCGGTTCAGTGGTGCCGCTGTTTCGTGAACAGATCAAGAACGGTGGCCCGATTACCCTGACGCATGCCGACATCACCCGCTACTTCATGACCATTCCTGAAGCAGCGCAGTTGGTCATCCAGGCTGGTGCCATGGGGCAGGGTGGCGATGTGTTTGTGTTGGACATGGGCCAGCCCGTCAAGATCATGGATCTGGCCCGCCGCATGGTGGAGCTGTCTGGCCTGACTGTGCGCGATGAGCTGAACCCCAGTGGTGACATTGAGCTGACGGTGACCGGCCTGCGCCCCGGAGAAAAGCTTTACGAAGAGCTGCTGATCGGCGATAACCCCAAGCCCACCCAGCACCCGCGCATCATGAAGGCGCACGAACAGTACCTGAGCTGGCCCCAGTTGGAAGGCAAGCTCAATGCACTGAGCATGGCCATGGGTGTGAACGATGTACCCGTCATCCGCGCCTTGCTCAAAGACCTGGTCAGCGGCTATGAGCCGAGCGGCGAAGTGGTGGACTGGGTACACATGGCGCTGGAGCGCGAAGCGCTGGCCAATGAGTAAGTTGGGCTGATGGACGGCTGATGAAAACCTTGTCAGACCTTGTCAACATGCTTATGCCCAAGAGCGATCCGTCTGTGCTCTACGTGAACATTGACGAGCTGCCCAACCCGCGCGATTGGGGCACTGTGGACTTGATTGCAGGCAACAAGCTGATCTTCAGCGAAGACATTGACTTGGCCGCACCTAACACCGACGCCATCGAGGCCTTGATTGGCCAATATTGGCAAGAGATCCAATCCAGCGGCTACCAGCGGATCGAATACAAAAACGTGTCCGACTGGGTGCAGAAAAAGATCGAAGAGAAGCTGGCCTCAGGTCGGCGCTGACCCGAATTTGCCTTTCGGCGGGGTTCAGTTGACTTTGCGGATGCTGGCCGGTGACACCGCCATCTTGACTTGCTTGCTCAGAATGTTGAGCAGCACCATCACCCGGCCTTCGGCATCGGCCATTTGGTAGATGGCCTCCACCCCCACAAATGGCCCGTCGGTCACCACGACCTGCTCACCTGGCTCAAAGTGACGCAGTTGCACCTCGGCCGAATCCGTTTTGTCCTGCAGCTGGGCAATCAGCTCGTCTTCAATCTTGGCCGGCGTCTGGCCAAACGTGACCAAACGGCTCACGCCGATGGTGGAGCGGATTGGGGCCCAGCTTTGTGACTCCAGCCCAGTGCCCAGGCGTATGAACAGGTAACGGGGGAAAAGCGGCTCTTGCACCACCTGCAATGCACCCCGACGCAACTTTTCTGCACGGATCAACGGCAGAAAACATGCAAAGCCTTGGCGCTCGAGGTTTTCCAGAGCAACCCGTTCTTGGCGGATCTTGGTGTGGATCAGATACCAGTTGCTCATCACAAGGCCTTTTTCTTACAGATTCGACAACGGATTCTACCGGTTTGGGTGACCGGTAACTG
>CANBUY010000043.1 GCA_947372745.1 Comamonadaceae bacterium
CGATCCATCTTCGAATTGCGAGAGTTTGCCTGTTGAAAGGAGTTTGGCTCGGCAAGATGGACTGCCGCGGCCTATGGCCTCGCAGTGACGAGCTTTTGTTCATGGTCTGTGTGCGGTATCGGCCCGATTCAGGAAACTCGCAATGACGGGCTGGTTTTTAAGCGTTTTAGAGCGATAGGCCAATTTTTATGTGCTTAACCAGCTATTAATTAAGTAGCATCTTCGGGGCGTTGCGCAAAGCCTGATCCAGCGCAAGGCCGGGCAGGCAGGGGGCTTGGATAATGCGCGCTGATTTTTTGAAAGCCTCCATGACCGCCACCGCCTTGCGCACCCCCGAATTACTGGCCCCTGCGGGTTCTTTGACCATGCTGGAGACCGCTATGGCCTTTGGCGCCACAGCGGTGTATGCCGGCCAACCGCGCTACTCGCTTCGGGTGCGCAACAACGACTTTGGCAATCTAGAGGTGCTCAAGCAGGGCGTGGACCGGGCGCACGCGCTGGGCAACAAGTTCTACCTGGTGTCCAACATTTTCCCGCACGACAACAAGATCAAAAGCTATGTGCAAAACATGGCGCCGGTGATTGCTTTGAAGCCGGACGCGATGATCATGTCTGACCCCGGCCTGATCCGAATAGCGCGCGAGACCTGGCCCGAGATGGAGATTCACCTCTCGGTGCAGGCCAACACGGTCAACTCGGCAGCGGTCAAGTTTTGGAAAAGCGTGGGCGTGGCGCGGGTGATTTTGTCGCGCGAACTCTCGCTCGACCAAGTGGCGCAAATCAGGCAGGAATGCCCGGACACCGAGCTTGAGGTGTTTGTGCACGGGGCGCTGTGCATTGCTTATTCGGGGCGCTGTTTGCTCTCGGGCTATTTCAACCACCGCGATGCCAACCAGGGCAGTTGCACCAACTCTTGCCGCTGGGATTACAAAACCTTGCCCGGCGTGGTGGATGCGTCGGGCGATATTTTGGCGCCGACTGAGGCGGCCCAGCGTGAGCAAGCGCGCGCTGAGGTCTACATGATCGAGGAAAGCCAGCGCCCCGGCAGCTACATGCCCATTGAGGAAGACGAGCACGGCACCTATGTGATGAATTCCAAAGACCTGCGGGCGATTGAGCATGTGCGGCGCTTGGTGGAGATTGGGGTGGATTCGCTCAAGATTGAGGGCCGCACCAAGAGTCCGTATTACGTGGCCCGCACGGCGCAAACCTACCGCCAGGCTATTGATGATGCCGTGGCCGGGCGCGAGCTGGACCCCGCTTTGCTGGGGCAGTTGGAGGGGCTGGCCAACCGGGGCTACACCTCGGGTTTTTTCCAGCGCCACACGCCCGAGTCCACGCAAAGTTATTTGCGCGGCTATTCCGAATCAGGCCGCAGCCTGTATGTGGGCGATGTGCGCTCGTTTGACGCCGCACGCGGGTTGGCCGAGGTGACCGTCAAAAACCGTTTTTCTGTGGGCGACTGGCTGGAAATCATCCACCCCAGCGGCAACCACAACGTGCAGCTCACCCACATGGAAACCGCCGACGCCCAAGCTATAACGGTGGCCCCCGGCAGCGGCCATGTGGTTTGGTTACCCCTGCCAGAGAGCGCCGTGGGGGCGTTTGTGGCGCGTTATGTGGCGGAGCCGGAGAATGAGTCAGCAGCGGAGCCAGAAACCTCTGCACATAATTTCTAGAGGACGTCAGGCTTGGGAGTCGCAGAGCCGGGGAAAGGCTTGGGGGTCGGATCCCAATTCAGGACAACATAATTTCCGGCGAGTCACAAGCAAATACGAAATTGGGCTCTGACCCCCAACCCGCTCTTGACGGAGTGAGTAACTTCGTGGGTAAGTCGTAGTTGCAGGGTTTTGCCGCAGGGCCGCTGAATGGGGGTCAGAGCCCAATTTCGATCAAGCTTTCCTCTGCCGATGAGGTTTTTGTCCTGAATTGGGATCCGACCCCCAATCAGCTACGTCGCAGCTTTCCAGAGCGAGCAACACAGAAGGCCAGTCTTTGATGCAGCCGACCTGTGGATTTATAAAATCGCAGATACTTCCCGCCATGTCCGAGCCCACCCAACCGCTGCTGCAAATTAACGAAGACGAGGTCGAGTTGTCGGCTATTCGGGCGCAGGGGGCTGGGGGGCAAAACGTCAACAAGGTGTCCAGCGCTATTCATTTGCGCTTTGACATCCCCGCCTCTTCGCTGCCTGACGATGTGAAAGAGCGCCTGCTGGCCTTGAGTGACAGCCGTATCACCAAAGACGGCGTGCTGGTCATCAAGGCGCAGCAGCACCGCACGCAAGAGATGAACAAGCTTGATGCGCTGGCTCGATTAAGTGAGCTGGTCAACAGCGTGGCGCGGCCGCCTAAAAATCGGCGGGCCACCAAACCCAGCTACGGCTCTAAACAACGCGCCCGGGCCAGCAAGTCCCAGCGCTCGGAGACCAAGGCGCTGCGAGGGCGGGTGTCGGAGTAGACGGGCAGCCTTAGCCCTTAGCCCTTAGCCTTGCCCCTCGCTGGCGGCCTTCATGGCTTCGGCCCACAGGCGCTTGGGCAGGTGGGTGGTGAGTTTTTGGATGACGGCTTCAATGAAATCTTCGTGGATTTCATGGCCAATAAAGGGCAACACCTCGGCGGTCACGTCGCCGCCCAGATCCACCAAATGGTGGGCCGCCTCGACCGCAAAGCCATAGGGAATTACGGTATCTGCCTTGCCATGCAAAAAGTGAATGGTGATTTGGTCGGTGGCGGTGTCGGGCAGGGTGGCAAAACGTCCGCTCAGGGCAAACACCCGCGAGGCGATGGGGGTGGGTAGCTTGCTGGACTCCAGCGCCATGATGGCGCCCTGAGAAAACCCAATCAGCGCGGTGGCCGAGGCGTCAAGGCCCGCTACTTGCTGCCAGTGCGCCACGCAGGCCTCAAAGGCGGGCAGGGCCTGGGCGATGCGTGCGTCCCGGTTTTCTTCCGTGATGCCTTGCATCGAGAACCACTGAAAACCGTCCGAGATGTCAGAGGGCTGGTAAGCCGCAATCGACACCACCATGGCTGACGGAAACTCGGCCGCCAAGCGCTCGCCCAGCGGCCGCATGGACGCGGCATTGGAACCCACCCCGTGAAAAAGCAGGATAAGTTGAGCCGCATTCGAGACGGGCTGTTGGATGATGTGGGCGTTTTGAGTCATTGGGTACTTCCTGTGCGGCTACGCCACCTGCGGGACATGGTGATAAAAGGGCATCCCCCATAATGTTTTAACAGCGTTAACGGGTTTAAGGCTGCCAATAATTAGGAGACAAAATTGAGACTATCCAAATTTTATCGAATGACGCGCCTGGCTTTTTTGGCCTGCACGGCGCTTACCTTGACTCAGGCCGGTGCCCAGACGGCACCTAAATTCCCTGACGCTCAAGCCAGTGACCCCACCACAATGGGGTGGATGCAAGGCTCGCCGCCGCCGGCTGACAAGGTTATTTCCTTTGCCACAGGCGGCACCCTGCGGTTTCCGCAGACGCGCTGGTCTTACTCGAATGTGCGGCAAATGGTGAGCACCACCAATGTGTCGCGTGGTTTGGGGGCGATCAGCGTTTTGCCCCGGGCTGAGCGCTCAGACCTTGATGGCGTGACGTTTCAGGTGATGGGCACGGGCGAGTCCATGACCTGGGCGCAATCTTTGGCAGCCAATTACACCGACGGCATTGTGGTGCTGCACAAGGGGCGCGTGGTGTATGAGCGGTATTTTGGTGCGCTCAAGCCTGAAGGGCAGCACATTGCCATGTCCGTGACGAAATCATTTTTTGGCACCATTGGCGCGATGATGGTGGCAGACGGCCGATTGGACGAAAACGCCTTGGTGACCAAGTACGTGCCTGAGTTGAAAGACACGGCTTTTGGTGATGCCACGGTGCGCCAGTTGCTCGACATGACCACAGGCCTGCAATATTCAGAAAACTACGCCGACCCCAAGGCCGAAATCTGGGCGCATGTGCGCGCGGGCAGCGTGGTGCCCCGTCCGGCCGGTTACGACGGCCCCAAAACGTTTTACGAATTTTTACAATCGGTCAAAAAAGAAGGTGAGCACGGGCAGGCGTTTGCCTACAAAACCGTCAACGCCGATGCGCTGGGGTGGGTCATTCGCCGAGCCAGCGGGCAATCGGTGGGGGAGGCGCTGTCGACGACAATTTGGCGCAAATTGGGTGCTGAGCAAGATGGCTATTTTGCCGTTGACACCGTGGGCAATGAGTTCGCGGGTGGGGGGCTGAACACCGGCCTGCGCGACCTGGCCCGCTTTGGCGAGATGATGCGACTCGATGGCAAATACAATGGTCAACAAATTGTGCCCGCCAACGTAGTGGCCGACATACGCAAAGGTGGCGATAAAGCCAACTTTGTCAAAGCCGGCTACAAGACGATTCCCGAGTGGAGCTACCGCAATATGTGGTGGGTTTCGCACAACGAACATGGCGCATTTGCCGCTCGCGGTGTCAATGGGCAGGCCATTTATGTGGACCCCAAGGCCGAGATGGTGATTGCACGGTACGCCTCGCACCCCATCGCGGCCAACGCGGCGCTGGACCCCACCTCGTTGCCAGCCTTTCACGCATTGGCTAAATTTTTAATGAAGTAAGACGCTTTGGGCGTCGAAGCTTGTTTGTAAACAGGAGAGACAGTTGGCTATTCAGTGGTTCCCCGGTCATATGCATCTGACCAAAAAAGCAATTGGTGAGCGCATCAAAAACATTGATGTGGTCATTGAGTTGCTTGACGCGCGCCTACCCGGCTCCAGCGCCAACCCGATGCTGGCCGAGCTGACTGCTGGCAAGCCCGCGCTCAAAGTGCTCAACAAGCAAGACCTGGCCGACCCCGTGCGCACTGTCGAGTGGCTGGCGCATTACAACGCCATGCCCGGCACCAAAGCTATTGGGCTGGACGCCAGCGTGACCGCGCCCGCCAAGGCGCTGGCCAAAGCTTGCTTTGAGTTGGCGCCGCACCGGGGCGGCAACGTCAAGCCGATGCGGGTGCTGATTTGCGGTATTCCCAACGTCGGCAAGTCCACCCTCATCAACACCCTGACGGGCAAGCGCGCCACCAAAACCGGCGACGAGGCCGGCATTACCAAGATAGAGCAGCGCATCTCACTGGCTGATGACTTCTATTTGTACGACACGCCCGGCGTGCTGTGGCCGCGCATCATCGTGGCCAAAAGCGGCTACAACCTGGCCGCCAGCGGCGCCATTGGCCGCAATGCCTTTAGCGAAGAAGAAGTGGCGCTGGAGCTGCTGGATTACCTGAAAAAGAACTACCCCAAGCTGGTAGAGGGCCGCTTCAAACTGGAGGGCGTGGCCGAGATGACCGACGAAGTGCTGCTAGAGGCTATCGGCCGCAAGCGCGGCGCTTTGCTGGGTGGCAAGCGGGTGAACATGCAAAAGGCGGGCGAGATCACAATTTATGACTTCCGCCATGCCGTGATGGGCCGCATCACCTTAGAGACCCCCGCCGAGTTTGCTGGTTGGCTGGCTGCAGGCCAACAGCTCGATGCCGAGCGCCAGGTGAAAAAAGACGCCATAGAGCTGGACCGAAAAATCAGGTTCAAGAAGATTCCCCGCCCCAATTCGCGAGATGTCAACTGAACTAGTAAGCTTTTAAAGTGAGGTCAGAGCAGGGAAACGCCACGCAGGGCAGGATGCAGCCCTCTGCTTTTTCTTCGGCGCTCAGGCCCGGCCACTCAATCTCGTAGCGAACTTCGCCGCTGGTGAGTTGTGAAATGCAGGTGCGGCAAGTGCCGTTGCGGCATGAGCTGGGCCAGTCGATGCCGCCTTGTTCTAATGAGAGCAGTAGGGGCTGCTTAGTCCAGGCGTCCACCTGGCCTTCGGGCTCAATGAGGGCGGTGAAAAATAAGGGAGTTTCTTTGAGATCCATGCCTTGTATTATATTAAGCATTAAATTGGTTCTAACGACTCATTGGCTGTGCTTGGCCAGCTATTTTATTAATAGCATTCAAGCCTAGAAAAACCTGATTAAACACCTGATGAAAACTATTCTCCCCTTAAGTTTGCTGGTTAAACCTAGCAAAAACGACCCCCAGCCGCTCATCATTTACCACGGCCGCAACTGCCCAGACGGTTTTGCGGCGGCGCTGGCGGCTTGGACCTATTACGAGGGCAAGGCCGAGTTTTTGGGGCTGGACCACGGCGACATCAAGTCGATCACTGACTTGCCCGCTTTGGCAGGGCGTGCCGTCTACATTCTTGATTTTTCATTTGCGGTCGAGATTTTGCGCGGCATTGAAGAAGTGGCTGCCCAGTTGATCATGCTGGACCACCACAAAAGCGCGGCTGAGAAGCTGACGGGCTTTGCCTGCCGCTGCGGCGTTGTGCATTTCGATATGGACAAATCAGGCGCGCGCCTGGCTTGGGAGTTTTTCCACCCGGAGCTTGCCGTGCCCGACCTGGTGCGCTTTGTGGAAGACCGCGACATTTGGGTGTGGCAATACCCCGAGAGCCCCGGCTTCTTGGCCGCGTTGGATATGGAGCCCTTTGAGTTTGAGCGCTGGAGAGCTATTGCCGCCTTCAATGCCGAGGAGTTGGCCAGCTTTGTGGCGCGGGGCACGGCGATGGACGAAAAATTCACCAAGCTCGCCACCCTCATTGCCGAGGGCGCGCAGCCACTGGTGATGAACGGCGTGAGCGGCCTGATGCTGAATGCGCCCGGCCTCTTTCACAGTTTGATTGGCGAGATGCTGTCCAAAAAATGTGGCACCTTTGCGCTGATGTGGAGCATTGACAAAACAGGTGCCGTCAAAGGCGGTTTTCGTTCACAGCGCGGTTTTGACTGCATTCCCCTAGCCGAGAGTCTGGGCGGTGGGGGCCATGCGCAGGCGTGTGGGTTCAAGATGAGTGCGGCACGATTGCCCGAGTTGCTAAGCGGGGCTTTTGAGACACGCCAAAGCGCCTGACGAGCAGATAAACCTTACGCTGCCTTTGGATTTATTTTTTCAGGGCTTGATATAGGCAAAACCTTCTCTTGACTGAAGTTTGGCGGCTTCTGATACGCCTGAGGGAACAATTTTTGTCTCCATCAAAAGCGTGTCGGGCGAGATATTTCGAACCGTCAAGGTGTTGTTGCAGACCCGAAACTCCACCCCGCGCCCGGCCAGCGCACTGACCGAGGCACTGAATTCACGTCCCTTGCTGTCTTTGGCATCCTGAATCAAAAAATCGATGCCTGGGCCATTGGTGACCACCACAAGTTTAGCTTTGGGGTCAGCGTCCAAGTGGTTTCTAATATTGTTTAACGCCGCAGCAGCAGTTTCCAAGCCGGTGGTGATGTGGTAGACCGCCTTGACGTCCTGAGCACTAACCAAGCTGATCCAAGTGGCAAAAAGCAAGCCGATAATTTTTTTATGCACGCGTAGTCCTAGGTGAAATAATTATTTTAGTGAGTGACCAAAGCCCTGTTGGCAAGCAAAATCAAGCCGAGGCCATCCGCAAAGCTGAAGTGCGATAAACACCACGCCCACTGAATTTATCAAGATTGGTGACAATCGACAATATTTTTTAGTTCACCAAGGGCTCGGGTTTTGTGATTTGGCCTTTGATGAGCTCGCCCAAGAGTCTGATTGGAAACCTGCGTGACCCCTTTCAATAATAGCTATCGCTATCGCCGCTTGCTCGCGTTATGGATCGCTGTCTTTGGCATAGCGGCCTTGGCTGATGAGGCGCCAGCTATGGTGGCAAGGCAAGTTTCACCTTCATCCTGGTATGTCCAGGGGATGTCGGCGCTAGGCTCGCGGGCAAATCAAAACTTTATTTCAAATGCCGCTTTTGTCGTGACCCCTGCGGGCGTGGTAATTATTGACGCGTTGGGCTCCCCCGAATTGGCCAAAAGCTTGGCCGCCCAGATTGCCACAATAACACCACAACCCATCACCCACGTCATCGTGACGCATTACCATGCGGACCATATTTACGGGCTTCAGACCTTCAAGGCTTTAGGCGCGCAGATTATTGCCCACCGTGCCGCGCTGGCTTATCTGAACTCTGAGACCGCCCGGTTGCGCTTGCAGTACTCCCGCGCAGAGATGGCCCCTTGGATCGATGAGCAAACCCGCTTGGTCGAAGCCGATGAGTGGCTGGATAAGCCCAGGGTTTTGGTCGTGGGCGGTGTTCGGTTTGAGATAAATCCCGTGGGTCCGGCTCACACGCCTGAAGATTTGGTCGTTTATTTGCCCGGTGAAAAAGTGCTGTTTGCGGGGGACTTGGTGTTTCGCAGTCGCGTGCCCTACGTGGGGCAAGCCGATAGCCGGCACTGGATTGCCGCACTTGAACAGTTGTTGAAGTTTGATGCCCAAGTCATCTTGCCCGGCCATGGTGCGCTTTCGACTGAGGCGCGCCAAGATATGCAGCTCACCCGCGACTATCTCACTTACCTTCGTACCTCTATGGGTCAAGCCGCCAAAAATCTTGAGCCCTTTGAGCAGGCTTATAACGCGACCGACTGGCGCCAATTTGAGCATCTCCCTTTGTTTCGGGCCGCCAACCGCATGAACGCCTACAACACCTATTTACTGATGGAAAATGAGTTTTCGACGGGATCGTCACAATGAAATATTTAAAAACGCCCAAGGCAGGCCGTTGCCTGAAATTACTTCCATTGCTGGGGGTCGTGTTCCTGAGCGCCTGCGCCAGCATCAACACGCTCGGACGTCTGGAAGATGGCGCGGGTGTGGAGGCCGGCAAGATGTGGGACCGCTGGGTGGAAAGCGGTGGGGATATTGCGGTGGCCACCACTTGGGAGCGCAAGGTCAAAGCCGGTGTTACGGTTCGTGATATTGAACAGGTGTTTGAGCAGGTCGCCGCCGAACACAATACAAAAGCGGTGGGTGAGCTGCCGCTTTCAAAAGAGCTGGAAGCGCGTACCGGCAAGCCCCAGAAGTTTCTCAAGGTCTACTCTTACTGCTCCCCTGCCACCGCCCGAATGATGGTGGACTTCAGCCCTAATATGGCGGCTTATCTGCCCTGCCGTTTGACCGTGGTTGAAAGGGGCGATGGCTTGTGGATTTACACCCTCAACATGGACATGATGGTCAAAATGGGCCGAAAACTCCCATCGCCATTAAAAGAGGAAGCCTGGAAAGTACGCGAAACCATTTACCAAATGATGGACCGCGCGGCTAAAGGCGAGTTCTGATTGATTTAGCCCGAACAAGACCACAGGCGCGCAAGGTAGGTTTGAGTTACTGGAAAATACAGCTCAAGTGCGTTTTTATATAAACAGTTCACTCTTCAAAAATAAAGGAGCATCACATGCAAACACGTAGAGAGTCCCTCAAGCACAGTGCCATCGTGGCTGGTCTGTTGGCCGCCACGGGCCTGTTTCCGCAATTCGCTCTGGCCGCCTATAACAAGACCGCTTTTGAAGCAAAGAGTTTGGCAGAAGTTTTGAAAGCCTTGGGTGCGGGTGTGCCACTTGAAAGCAAGGATGTCACCCTTGGTGGGCCTGATATCGCTGAAAACGGCGCGGTTGTTCAACTCACCGCCAGCACGGTTTTGCCGGGCGTCAAGCAAATTTTGATGTTGGTGGATAAAAACCCGGCGGCCATGATTGCCTTGTTTAATCTGACCGACAGCGTGGAACCCACCGTGACCGCCCGCGCCAAGATGGCTCAATCTTCCGATGTTTACGCTGTCGCTATCTTGGCTGATGGGAAAGTGCATTTTGCCAAAAAAGAAATCAAAGTGACATTGGGTGGTTGCGGCGGTTAAGCGCCGGGTGGCTTGAATAAATATTATTTGAATTGAGGAGTTAATCATGGCAGATCCGATGCGCATACGTGCACAAGTAGCAGGTGATAAAGCAACCGTTCGTGTTTTGATGAGTCACGAGATGGAGTCCGGTCAACGCAAGGACTCAGCCGGCGTGCTGGTGCCCGCCTGGCACATCCAGGAAGTCATCGCTACCCACAACGGCAAGACCGTTTTGACGGCTGAATGGGGCCCTGCGGTTTCCAAAAACCCCTACCTCCAGTTTGCAGTCAAAGGCGCCAAAGTTGGCGACAAAATCGGCATCACCTGGACTGATAACCGGGGCGATACCCGCACTGACGAAGCCACAGTGGCTTGAGTCGCTGTCGTTATAAAAATTCCAAAGAGGTCACGATGAAAGCACCCCAAGTCATTGCAGCGTTGGTGTTGGCCTGTTTGGCCACCCCAGCGACCTACGCCCAAAAAACAGCTATTCAAAGCATTGAGGAATACCGGGCCATGCTGCAAGACGGCAACCCAGCTGACCTGTTTGAAGCCAAGGGCGAAGATTTATGGAAGCAAAAGCGGGGTCCCAAAAAAGTCTCGCTGGCGCATTGCAATTTGGGCAAAGGCCCCGGTGTGGTCAAAGGTGTTTTTGTCGAGTTGCCGCGCTATTTTTCGGATACCAACAAAGTGCAAGACTTGGAATCCCGGCTTTTGACTTGTATGGAAACCCTTCAGGGTTTTGACCCCGTGGCGATTGCCAAGACTGATTTTGGAAAGGGCGAGCAGGTCAATATGACGGCGCTGGCCACTTGGATCGCGGCTGAGTCCAAGGGGATGAAGTTCAATCTTTCACAAGCGCACGCCCAGGAAAAAGTTTTTTTTGAAGTGGGCAAGCGTTTGTTTTTTCAGCGCGGCGGCCCGCATGACTTTGCCTGTGCCTCTTGTCACGGGCAGGACAACACCCGCATTCGCCTGCAAGACCTGCCCAATCTGACCAAGAACCCGGGCGATGGCGTGGGCTTTGCGGCCTGGCCTGCCTACCGCGTTTCCAACGGACAAATGTGGGGTATGCAGCAGCGGCTGAATGATTGCTTCCGCCAGCAGCGCTTTCCGTACCCCGGTTTTGCGAGTGATGCCACCGTGGCCCTGGCTGTTTACCTCGGTGTCAATAGCCAGAATTCGGCCTCTATTGCCCCCGCCATCAAGCGTTGATCCCAAGAGTCACCCATGAAAAAACAACACAAATTAAGCTGGGCTTTGCTGGCGCTTGCTGCTTTAGTCGCCGGATGCGCCGCTGTTCCCAGTGCGGCAGACTTAAATAAACTGACGCGTGACGTAGTCAAAAGTTCTTTTCGCGATGAGGGCATTGTCAAGGCCTCCGTACTACTAGAGGGCGACGAGACAATCCAGGCTTGCAGCGAGGCTGACGCAACAGGCGTACCCCTGAATGAAGCCAAGACCCGCGCACTTGAGGCGGCCAACTTCAAAAGTATCCAATGGCCTGCGAACGACAAGTATCTGGGCGACTGGAAAGAGGGCGAAAAGATTGCCCAAAGCGGACGCGGCCTGACCTGGACCGACACCGCGGCCACGCCCAACGGCGGCAATTGCTACAACTGCCACCAGATCGACAGAGCAGAAATTTCTTACGGCACCATTGGGCCTAGTTTGTACAACTTCGGCAAACTCCGTGGCGTGACAGACCCCAAGAGCCCAGAGGCCCGCGCCATGCTCGAATACACCTGGGGCAAAGTCTGGAACGCCAAAGCCTACAACGCCTGCTCCAACATGCCTCGTGCCGGTCACATGGGTATCCTGACGCAGGCGCAAGTGGCACACATTGTGGCCTTGTTGCTCGACCCCAAGTCGCCGGTCAATCAATAACTGGCCCGACTGATCAAACCCGGCTTGTCCGGGTTTTCTTATTCACTTTAGTTGAGTGCTTGCACAAACATGAATTTAACCAAACGTGAGTTTTTCCAGGTGCTGGGCGCAGGCACCATGGCCGGTATGGGCTTGGGCACTTATGCCGAGGCCAGTGCCCAGAGCGCTTACAACGGCCTGTACGACATCCCCAAATTCGGCAACGTGTCTTTTTTGCACATGACGGATTGCCATGCGCAGCTCAAACCCATTTACTTTCGGGAGCCCAATATCAATTTGGGAATGGGTGCCATGCGCGGGCATTTGCCGCACTTGGTGGGGGAGCATTTGCTCCAGGTCGCCAAAGTGCGCCCGGGTACGGCCGAAGCCCATGCCTTGAGCTACCTTGATTATGAAAAAGCCGCGCAGCGCTACGGCAAAGTGGGCGGTTTTGCCCACCTGGCTACGCTAGTGAAGCGCATGAAGGCCAGCCGCCCTGGCGCCTTGCTGCTTGATGGTGGTGACACTTGGCAGGGTTCCGGCACGGCACTTTGGACTAAGGGGCAGGACATGGTCGAGGCCTGCTTACTTCTGGGCGTGGACGTAATGACCGGGCACTGGGAATTTACGCTAGGCATGGAACGCGTGAAGGAGATTATTGAGAAAGACTTTAAGGGCAAAGTCGATTTTCTGGCGCAAAACATCAAGACCACAGATTTTGGCGATCCGGTCTTCAAGCCCTATGTGATTCGTGAAATCAACGGCGTGCCTTGTGCCGTCATCGGTCAAGCTTTTCCCTACACCCCCATCGCCAATCCGCGCTACCTGATGGCTGACTGGGTCTTCGGCATCCAGGACGAAAATATGCAACTGGTGGTCAACGAGGCGCGGGCTAAAGGCGCACAAGTGGTGGTGCTGCTCAGCCATAACGGCATGGACGTTGACTTGAAGATGGCCAGCCGGGTGAGCGGCATCGATGCCATTCTGGGCGGTCACACGCACGATGGCATGCCGGTGGCCAGCATCGTGAACAATAAGGGCGGGCAGACCATCGTGACCAATGCGGGCTCCAACGGCAAGTTTCTGGGGGTGATCGACTTCGAGGTGAGAGACCGCAAGGTCGTGGACTTCCGGTACAAGTTGCTGCCCGTTTTTGCCAATATGCTGCCAGCTGATCGGGAGATGGACGCGCTCATCACCAAAATTCGCGCCCCCTATGAGACCAAACTGGCCGAGAAACTGGCCATCACCGAGGGCACTTTGTACCGCCGGGGCAATTTCAACGGCACGGGCGATCAGCTGCTGGTGGACGCGCTGATGGAGGTGCAGGGCGCCGACATCGCGTTTTCGCCCGGCTTTCGCTGGGGCACCACCTTGCTGCCCGGCCAAGCGATTACGCGTGAGTGGCTGATGGACATGACGGCCACCACTTACTCTTATGCCACCGTCACAGATATGACGGGCGAGACCATCAAGACAGTGCTTGAAGACGTGGCCGATAACCTCTTCAACCCCGATCCTTATTATCAGCAGGGCGGCGACATGGTGCGTGTGGGGGGCTTGCAATACAGCTGCAACCCACTGGCCGGTATGGGGAAGCGCATTGACGACATGCGCCTGAACGGCAAGCCCATTGAAGCGGGCAAAAAGTACAAAGTGGCTGGCTGGGCGCCCGTGGCCGAAGAAGCCAGCAAAGCCGGCAACCCCATGATGTGGGACGTGGCGGAAACCTGGCTTAAAGCGCGTGGCGGCAAAGTGTCAGAGCGCAAACTCAATGCCCCCACGCTCACCGGGGGGCTGCCTAACCCTGGCTATGCCGTCTGAGCTTTAAGCCCAAGCCTCGGGCGCTTGGCGCCAAACACCTGGCGCCAAGCCATCCAAGGCATGGGGGCCGATGGCTGCGCGAATCAGGCGCAGGGTGGGGAAGCCCACCGCAGCCGTCATGCGGCGCACCTGCCGGTTGCGGCCTTCCTTGATCGCCAGTTCTATCCACGCGGTGGGAATGCTTTGGCGAAAGCGCACTGGAGGCACGCGGGCCCACAGGCCTGGTGGTTCGGGCATCAGATGTGCGCGGGCGGGCAGGGTGGGGCCGTCGTTGAGCTGCACCCCCCGCGTCAGCGAGTCCAGCGCCATTTGTGTGGGCACGCCTTCCACCTGCACCCAGTAGGTTTTTTCCATCTTGTAGCGCGGGTCCGAGATGTGGGCCTGTAACTTACCGTCGTTGGTGAGCAGCAGCAGGCCCTCGCTGTCGGCGTCCAGACGGCCAGCCACATAAACACCCGGCTGGTCGATGAAGTCTTTCAGCCCTTGCCATTTGCCTTCGGGCGTGAACTGGCTGAGCACGCCGTAAGGCTTGTTGAAAAGAATCAATCGTGAGGGGGCAGAGGTGTTCATGCGGCTCGCGCTGGCAAGGCGTCAGCTAGCGCACTTAGCGCGTCTTCACGCCAGTAGGCCGCAGCGGCCAGGTAGCCCTCCCACACGCAGCCGTTGCAGCCACGGCCACAGCAGGTGGTGGGCTCGGGCGGTGGAGCGCGTAGCTTCACACCCAAGGCCAAAGCCTGTTCGGCGAGCTTTTTGAAAACAACAAGCGCCGATGCTGGGTCGAGCACGCAGCCGGCGGGGTCGACTGAAGTCAAGGGCGCGGCTCGCTCCACAGCACGCCGCCGGTTGACCAGTTTTCTCGCTTCACATCAACAATCAAAATATCAACCGAGGAGGCGCTGCCGCCTAAAACTTCCACCGTGACGCGGGTGATTTCTTCAACCAGTTTTTTCTTCTGTTCGATGGTGCGGCCTTCGAGCATTTCAATGTGATACGTGGGCATGGGGTTTCCTTGTGTAGGGTTTAAAAATTATTTGGCCCGCAAGCCTTGCGCCAAGGCACCTAAGCCGATACCGGCCAGTGCCCATAGCAAATCAAAGTTGCCCGCGCCCAAACCGGCAATGGCCGGGCCGGGGCACACGCCGCACAATCCCCAGCCGATGCCAAAGAGTGCAGCGCCCACGGCGGTGTCGCGGTTCCAGACGCTGGGGTGCTTGTGAAAAATATCGCCCAAGAGGGGTTGCTTCAAGAGGCGCGGCGCCAGTTTGTAGGCGATCAGCGTCACCACCACCGCACCGCCCATCACCAGCATCAAACCAAAGTCAGAGAAGCGCAAAAAGCTCAACACCACCACCGGACGGATCATGGTGGAGATGGACAGGCCAAAGCCAAAAAGGGCGCCTGCTACAAGCGTGGCCAGCATGCGGGGGCGGGTCATGTTGGGGGTGTTCATGCGGTCAATCTCGCGATGATATTGGCGGTTAAAAACGCGGTGGCCATGAACGTGAGCACGGCAAAGAGGGAGGGTAACTGCATCGAGCCTAGGCCACATATGCCGTGCCCGGAAGTGCAGCCGTTACCCAGACGCGCCCCATAGCCGACAAAAAATCCACCAAGCATCAGCTGCCACACCGGCACCGCCGTGGTCTCAGCCACGCCGCCTGAAAAACCCAGCCACCACACCAAGGCACCCAGGATCAAGCCCAGGGCGTAAACCAGCCGCCAGTTGCGTGACTCGGTGAAGCGGGCTTGTTGAAAAAACGGCTTGTTAACCACAAAAGACCAGGTGCTGGAAAACACCGTGCTCATGCCGCCAATGCGCCCGGTCAAGATAAACAGCAGCCCTGCTCCAGCGCCAATGAAGGCGCCGCCCAGCAGGTAGTGCTGCCAGCCCAGGGGAAATATGGTGGTAAAAATAGTCATGGACGGTGATTATCCATGAGCCAGCCCCCCGGGCGTGGCTGGGGTTTTCAGGTCTTTTGGGAGGCGGCTTTGCGGTCGGCCATGACGCGTTGGGCGCTGGCGCGCTCGCCTATCAATTTGACATAGGGCTTGTAGTCCACGCCCGCTGCCAGCAATAAATCTTCACCAAAGACCGCTTTGCTCGCCATGCCCACCAAAGGCAGGTTGCTGAACGCCACGCAGTCTGCCAGGGTGAAGGTGTCGCCTGCCATATAGGGCGCAAACTTGGCCAGGCGCTTGAAGGCGCTGATGTTCTTGGTCAGTTGCTTGCGCACACGGACCTGCGTGTTCTCGCTCACGGTGCCGCCAAAGAAAGCCTGGGCGTACAGCTCGCGGGCCACCAACTCCAGGTGAAGGTTCATGAATGTCACCAGTTCGCGCACCTTGGCGGCGGCAAAGGCATCGGCGGGCATCAAGGCGGGGCTGGGGTACTGGTCTTCCAGGTACTCCAAAATCACATGGCTTTCGCACAGCGCGCCTTGGGGTGTGCGGATGAAAGGGATTTTGCCCAAGGGCGAGTCGCTGAGCACCGCCTCTTCCTGGCTCATGGTGGGCACGTATTCTTCGTTGAACGGAATGCCTTTTTCAAGCAGCACCTGCTTGACGATGTTGTAGTAATTTGAAACTGAAAATCCGCAAAGTGTGATCATGCCGCTGGCCCTTTATGTGAATTTACAAATATAAATGCCCTGTCAAAAGTCGGCCTGACACCAGGGCGACATTGCAGGGCAATTAACTGGGGCGCCCGAGGGCGCCGGGCTCAGGGTTTAGTGCGTGACGAACTCGTAAACCACGTCTTCGCTCTCAACCATGTCCAAAATGTCATTCAACACATCGTCGTCTTCGGTGTTGGACCAGGTTTCTTCGGGGTCGGTGGCAAACAGGGGCTCAATGGCGATGTCCATGAACTGGTTGTCTGGCAGCTTCAAGACTTGACCGCCTTCGGACGTTTTGACCAACTCCCAGTCATCCGGCACGGACATTTCAAGTTTGATGGTGATATTTAGTTTTTTCATGGGGGTGGCCTTTGTTTTAGAACAGGGGAGGTTAACTTCTTTTCAGGTCGCGCCGGTCGCTGGGCTCTGATATATCTCAGGATCATCATCACCCCCATCGCCAAAACGAACCAGCCCACCAGCGACACGCTGGCCAGCGGGGCCCGTAGCGAGGTCGAACCCAGCACATAAGGTGCCGCGACCACCGCCAAACCCAGGCCGGCGCACACCAGCCCTTTGATGAGTAGTGCGTTGTTGGGTTTCAACATGGTTTTGAGCTGGGGTGAGCGGCGGGTTCAGGCGCTTATTTGGTGATGAATTGGGCGTAATACTGCCCTATGGCGGGCGTTTGGGCGACGCGCTTCAGATGGGCGTTGAGCGCGGGGGCGACTTGTTCAACCAGGTCGGCGGGGACATGGTCCAAGCGGCCCGAGTTGAGGCTGTTCACCTCCACAAATACCTTCAGATCGGCAATGGTGAGGCGCTTGTCGGCAAAAAACTCGCCGCCTTGGGCCAGCAAACGGCTTTCCAGCCAGGCCAGGTAAATCGGCATTGAGGTGCTGACCAAGGCCAGACGAGCTTGCTTTTGTTCCTCGCCCGTCATGCGGAAGGTGGGCACCAAGCGGATGGCGGCATCCTCCAACACGCTCAACACCTCGTCGCACAGCAGCGCTTGAAACGCATCCGTGGGGTACAGCCCCGCGAGCTTGCCCACGTAGCGCGTGATAGCGTCGCTTTGCGTGATCAGTTCGTCGCCCACTTGCAAGGTGGGCACTTGGCCAAACGGGGTGGCCTTGCGCACCTCGGCAAACTCGGGGAAGGCAAAGCGGTGGTCTTCAAAAGCAATGCCGCCAATAGCCAGCGCCAAACGGGCGGGCTCGGCGCGGCCACCGTGAAAGTCGAAATAGCTGAGTTTGAGTGGGGTCATGGTGTGTTCTTTTGTAGGAAGTGGTTAGTTGCGCGCGTCAAATGCTGGCGTGAGTGCAGATGTGGATTTTAGGCATGGTGTGAGTCACCCTCCAATCACCGCCCAAGCCGAATGTGAGTTAAATCCCAATTCAAGACAACAAACCCCACCGGTGGAGGAGGCGAATGGGGGTCAGATCCCAATTCAGGACAATCAAACTCAACGGCGGAGGGTGTGTTCATCGAAATTGGGCTCTGACCCACTTTCGGCGTTCACAGCCTCACGTCAGCAGGCTGCTCCTTCGTTTTACTGTGATCCAAGTGCATCTGCAACCGCTTGTGTTGCTATCACCAAATCTGACACCAGCCGCTCATCCACATCGAGCAAGCCTTCGTACTCGCCCAAGTTGCGCGTGTTGTGGCACTTATCGAGTACCCGCCACACTTCAGGCCCTAAACCCAGCGTGTGCGGTAGCACCTGAAACACGATGTAGCGATTGCCCGCACGGTAGCCCATGCGGCGCAATGCTGCCAGGCACAAAGAGTGCGCCGCGTTGTAGGCCAAATCAAATTGGCTTTCAAGTGCCAGTGTGGGGTTGCGAGCGTCTTTGAGCCGCGCGTTACCGCTACGCAACAAGCCTGCCAGTTCATTGGCATCAGGTGCTTCTGCTTGCAGCGCCTTGCCGGGGCCGCAGAGGTTGTCAAGTGGACTGGGCATGAAGTTGCTCCTCGCATCCTATGAGCCATATTTTGGGCTGCTGTAACACGCGTGTGACAAACGCGTTGTCTTGGCTGATGCGTTTGGCAATTTCAGCTGGGGCGTACAGTGTTGGGTTGACCTTGCGGCCCAGCGTTATGGCGGCGCTTTCCAGTGCGCCAAAGACATCGGCATAACCCAGGGTTGCACTCACGATCATCACGTCAATGTCGCTGTGAGCGGTGTCCTGTTGCTTGGCGACCGAACCGTAAACAAAGGCTAACTCAATTTTTGGCAAAAGAGGCGTCAGTGCAAGCTTCAACACATCGGCTACTCCCATGGTTTTGAGAACCAACCCGCGTAACTCAGAAAATACCGCCGCCGCCGCATTGGCTTGGTAGTGTTTTTGATTGCCTTGTTTGGTCACCGTGAGCAAACCCGCTTCTGATAAAGCCAGTAACTCTCGCTGCACAGCGCCGGTGCCCGACTGCGCCAGCGCAATCACCTCATTGGCATAAAAGCTGCGCCCCGGGTTGCCAAATAAAACCGCCAGCACGCGTTGGCGAACCTTGGGAAAGAGCGCATCGGCCATCGTAGAAGATGCGGGGAGATTCGTTGTAATACCCATAATGGGGTTTATCATACCCTTTGTGGGTTTTATGCAAAATTCCAAACCTTGCTCGCTTGCTTGCTTGGGCTTGATGCTAGGCACGACCAGACCAAAAGCATCGGCCATGCGCTGCGCCTGTTTGGCGGATTGCTCGGGAGCTTTTTGCTTTATGCATATAGACTGGCGGAATTCTGAGCGCTATGCGCAATGACGAGCGCCACGGTGTGACAGGTCGGGCTGACCTGCCAGCAGACCCGCCACGGAGATGTCTTCGTCCAGCAACTCCCAATGCAAGCTGTTTTTGCTTAATTCCACTTGGGCGCGCTGTTCAGGTGCCGCCTCCAAAGGGCGCGGGAACCAGGTCAGAGGCGCTGCAATGGTGCGGCCATCCGAAAGGCTGACCCACAAAGTGTCTTCATCGAAGCGAACCGCTTTAGGCGAAGTGTTCATTCCAAATCCTTTTAATAAGTTATCAAATTAGCCTCTAGCCCCCGTGTAGGATGCTTAAGCAGCTATGAAAAAATACAGCGACTATTCGATCACTAAGCTCACCGACTGGCGCTTTGCGGCGTCCAAAGTCTGGCCTAGGTCAGTCTTCCACTCCAGCCAGCCGTTGGCCGAGCGGCCCATCACGGCAATAGCGGCCATGCTGGGGCTGGCAAACAGATGGTCGCGGGTGAAAACGTAGCTATCGCCGTTTTGCACCAGCACGCCATCCGTCACCAGTTGCTGGCGAAAGCGTTCTTGCGAAGTGCCTTGAATGGACGCCACATTGCCGATGCGCGCGGTAGAGCCCTTGTGAACCACGAAACCCTCAGAGGTGTATTCGCCAATGCCGTTGGCCTGCGGCCCTTTGCAATAAAACAGTTCAGGCGCTTGGGGCTTGCCGTCCCTCTGCTGCGATGCGCCGGTTAGCGGCTCAAAAATCGGCTGGCCCAGCGTAGCAACCAAGGTGGCGGCGGTCTCGAAAATCTCAAAACAGTCTGCCTCCAGCGGCGCAGGCGTGTGAGGCCGCGCCCCGGCATTGCCGTTCTCCAGGCTGTAGCGCCCGGCTTGGGTTGCTTGTTGAATAGCAAACCACTCTAAAAACAGCGCGTGCGTTTGTGTCAGGTTGTTGGTGAGCGAGATCACCACCAGCGCCCGGTTCCAGAAGTCTTTGTTTTGGTTGTGCTGCACCAAGCGCGTGCCGACGCTGCCGGACTGGCCAATATAGACACGCGGCAAACCCGCCTCTGACAGCTCACCCAGCAAGAAGTAAACGCCAACCTGTTGCGCCTCGGGCAGCTTGAGGAACTCGGCCAACTGGCTGCGCGGCACTTCGATGACGCGAACAATGCGCGTCGTGATTTCGGCGACGCGCATGCCGCGCGGATCACCGGCGGGAAGGTAGATTTGGATGGTTTGGGGGCGGGGCATAGTTACTTTAGGAGAAAACTTCACTTTTGCTCGGAATCATCACTCGCTTCTGGTGCAGGCGCTGGCAATGCAGCCATCAGTTCACTGGCATGTGCTCGATAGTCCAATGCAGCTTTACTTGAATCAACTTCAATCTGAACTTGTTCAAATTGTTCGATTTTTTCTAATGTCGCCTTTTGCTCAGGCGTTGCTTCCTCTCCCTCTTGAATTTTTGGTTTTTTCGGGGCCGCTAAACGAAGGCTTACCTTTGTTCCGGTCGCGAGTTTGTGTGAAAGACGCTGCAAAGAAATTGATAGGCTAGTTTTTAGCTCATGTTTTCGTCCTTGGTCTTCCCCTTTGTAGTGTTCATCTACAAGCGTAGAAGCCAACTTTTCTAAATCAAGTTTGGCTTTTCCTTCATGAAAATTTTCAAATTCTTTCAAGATTGAGTCGGGATGCTTCGAGTCGACTAATTGCTTATATAGAGCCTTCATTTTGATCACTTCTGCAAGGATTTGATTGACGCCCTTAAGGCACTTGGCTGTGCCATAGATAAACGAAGATACTGCGGCCAAATACAAAAGAATTGAACCAGACGCAACCGTTCTAATGGTCACTCGGTTTTGCTCCGGGTCAAAGGTTTCTGCTATTGCGCGACAAATCTGGTGCCAGTCTTTAGCTTCCTTTGCGAGGTCCTCTAAAGTTTTTGACTCTTCATCCATTGGCAAGTTGATAAGCATTTCGGTCTGCCCTGGTTCTAAACTCCAGTACTCGACTTCCATTTCTGAAAAAGCAGCATCTATTGCTGTCACGACACCTAGTTTTTTTGCAGTTTCAAATCGAACTTTCTCTATTTCTGTCGCGGCAAGGCTTGGTGTCAGTTGGTTTTCATCCAACACGGCCTTGATCAAATCAAACAGGCCATTCCCTACATATTTAGCTAGTCCGTAATCGTTAATAGTCTCAAACAATTCGCCTTCAGCGAGGTTTAATGCACTTTGATTGAGGGTGGATCGAATGCTGTTTAATTGATCCTTGAAGGCTTGGCCAACCGATATATCTCCTGGATTAGCTGCAAGTGATGCCAATTTAGCTACCAGGGTAACTAAGTTGTTTTCAATTAAATTCTCTTTGTAATCGGCCGCAATCTGTTCGATGGCTGAGTGAAAACGTGACAGTTCCATTTTTTTCCCTTTTTGTAATTATTTTTCTGACGGTGGTGCTACTTCCACAACAATCGCTGCCACCAATTTCTAACTCTCTGTGAATCAGACAATTGAAAACTGAGCCCTTGCTTCGATCTCTGCGCGGATATCAGTGCAAAACACATTTGCTCTGCACGACCTCATTCATCTTTTAAGCATTATTAACCAGAAAATTTCCAAAAATTAAACATAATTAATTTTAAAAACCATCAGACGTAAAAAAACCGCATGCCCTTCAGCATGCGGTTTTTTTAGGTGGGGACTAGATCAGCGCGGGCTTACTTGCCCCAAGAGTCCTTCAACCCCACCGCCAAATAAAACACCGGCTTGGAGCTAGTAACGTAGTCCACCCGGTCCGCCACAAAGTAGCCATGCCGTTCAAACTGAAACTGCTGCCCTGACGCGGCTGCCGCCAGTGAGGGCTCAACAATCGCGGTGATGACTTTCAGGCTGTTGGGCCTTGGCAGCTGTAAATTAAGCAGCTTGCCTAACCTCAACAGGCAGCAACCCTTCCTTGTGCGCACCTAGCAGCACGATTTCTACGATCGTGCCGTCTTCGGCGTAGCTGATGTTGGTGTGCCAGTCTTGTGACACTTAGCGGACGATGGGTTTGTCGGACAGGCAGATTTGCAGAATGTCGTCGTTCTCAAAATAGATGCTTTTCATGACTGTTGCCCATTTAGTCGAGGGGTAAAAGTCACACAACTCGGTTGCGAACCGCAGAGCTTGTCCAACTCTGCGTTGGTAACTTTAGTCCGTGCGCTGAAAGCTGTTGTTTCGCATCGGCAGAAGCCAACTTCAAGGCTTGGGCAACCTTATCCTGTTCTGCCGACAATTTTTTTGCGCTAGCGTGCTTTACTGGAAAAGCAGTTGATTTACCCGCGCCATTAGGCCCAGCAATCACCACGACGGTAGGCTGCTTGGGCTTGCGTTGGCGAACGGGTGTCATTTCCCCCAACTATCCTTCAACCCCACCGCCAAATTAAACACCGGCTTGGAGCCAGCAACGTGGTCCACCCGATCCGCCACAAAGTAGCCATGCCGTTCAAACTGAAACTGCTGTCCCGCCACAGCTGCCGCCAGTGAGGGCTCAACGATGGCGGTGATGACTTTCAGGCTGTTGGGGTTCAGGCATTCGATGAAGTCTTTGCCGCCTGCATCGGGTTGGGCGTCGCTAAACAGGCGATCGTAGAGGCGCACTTCGGCTTCTACGCCGTTGGCCACGCCGACCCAGGTGATGGCGGCTTTGACCTTGACCAAATCGCTGCCGGGGGTGCCGCTTTTGGTGTCGGGCACCACGGTGGCCAGCACTTCGGTGATGACGCCGTCGGCGTCGCGGGTAGCACCAGTGCAATCAATGACGTACCCACCTTTCAGGCGCACTTTGTTGCCTGGGAAGAGTCGTTTGTAGCCTTTGGGGGGCACTTCTTCAAAGTCTTCGCGGTCAATCCACACTTCTTTGCCGATGGTGAAGTGGCGCTCTGGCGGTGGCGCAACACCTTCTGGCGGGTGGG
>CANBUY010000044.1 GCA_947372745.1 Comamonadaceae bacterium
GCGCCATCTTCCGCGCCGGTGCCGCCAAAAACAACATCACCGAGGCCAACAGAGAAGCCCGGTTGAGTTGAATAGCATCAAACGCACCGGCTTTGATCAAGGCCTCCACCGTGCGCTTGTTCATCTTGCTGCGGTCCACCCGCACGCAAAAATCAAACAAACTCTTGAACGGGCCCACCGTGTCGCCCGAAGGCCCACTCCCGCGCCCTTCGCGTGCCGCCACAATCGCCTCGACCGCCTGCTGACCTGTGCCCTTGATGGCGCTCAGGCCGTAGCGAATTTGCTTGTCCGAGATGGGCTCAAAGCGGCTCACCCCCCGGTTGACATCTGGCGGCTCAAAGGTCAGGCCCATCTTCAGGGCGTCTTCAAACAAGACTTTCAGCTTGTCGGTGTCGTCCATCTCCACCGTCATATTGGCGCAGAAAAACTCGGCGGTGTAATGCACCTTGAGCCATCCGGTGTGGTACGCAAGTAGCGAGTAGGCGGCTGCGTGTGACTTGTTGAAGCCGTAACCGGCAAACTTCTCCATCAAGTCGAAAATCTCGTCGGCCTTGGCCTCGACAATCTCGTTCTTGAGCGCACCATCCCGGAAAATCTGGCGGTGCTTGGCCATCTCATCGGCGTCTTTTTTACCCATGGCGCGGCGCAGCATGTCAGCGCCGCCCAACGAGTAGCCGCCCCAAATCTGGGCGGTCTGCATCACCTGCTCTTGGTACACCATGATGCCGTAGGTCTCGGACAGCATATTGGCCACCAGAGGGTGCGGGTACTCCACCACTTCACGCCCATGTTTACGGGCCACAAAGCTGGGGATCAGGTCCATGGGGCCGGGGCGGTACAGCGCGTTCAGGGCAATCAGGTCTTCCAGGCGCGTGGGCTTGGCGTCTTTCAGCATGCCCTGCATGCCGCGCGACTCGAACTGAAACACCGCCTCGGTCTTGCCTTCGCTGAACAAGCGGTACACCTTCGCGTCATCAAGCGGCAGGTTCTCGAAAGCAAAATCTTCCTGCCCCTTGTGCCGCTTGATGATGAACTGGCGCGCAATCTCCAAAATGGTCAGCGTGGCCAAGCCCAAAAAGTCGAACTTCACCAGGCCAATGGCCTCCACGTCGTTCTTGTCATATTGGCTCACCGCCGACTCGCTGCCCGGTTGCTGGTAGAGCGGACAAAAGTCGGTCAGTTTGCCGGGTGCAATCAACACGCCCCCAGCGTGCATGCCCACGTTTCGGGTCATGCCCTCGAGCTTGCGGGCCAACTCCAGCAGGGTTTTGACGTCTTCCTCTTTGCCTTCGCGCTCGGCCAAAATGGGCTCGTCGGTGGCGTAAACAGTTTTATCGTCTTTTTTGCGGTCGGCCGGGGGCAGTTGCAGGCTCACGCTCACGCCGGGTTTGTTGGGGATGAGCTTGCTGATGCCATCACAAAAGGTGTAGCTCATGTCCAGCACACGGCCCACATCCCGCACGGCGGCACGCGCCGCCATGGTGCCAAAAGTCACAATCTGGCTCACTGCGTTTTTGCCGTATTTGTCTTTGACGTAGTCAATCACCAAATTGCGGTTGGTTTGGCAAAAGTCGATGTCAAAGTCGGGCATGGACACCCGCTCGGGGTTCAAAAACCGCTCGAACAGCAGGTTGTACTGCAAAGGGTCCAGGTCGGTAATCTTCATCGAGTACGCCACCAGCGAACCCGCGCCCGAACCCCGGCCCGGTCCCACGGGGCAACCGTTATTTTTGGCCCAGTTGATGAAGTCGCCCACAATCAAAAAATAACCCGGAAAGCCCATTTTTAAGATGGTGCCAATCTCAAACTCCAGACGCTCCACGTAGCGCGGGCGCTCGGCCTCTCGTTTGGCCTCATCCGGGTACAGGTGAATCAGGCGCTCTTTGAGGCCCTCGTGCGAGGTGTAGCGAAAGTAGGCCTCGGGCGTCATGTGCTGGCCGTCCACCAGCGGTGTGGGGAATTCTGGCAACTGCGGCTTGTTGAGTACCAGCGTTAAGTTGCAGCGTTTGGCAATTTCAAGGGTGTTGGCCAGGGCCGAGGGAATATCTTCAAAGAGCGCCTGCATTTGGGCGGATGATTTGAAATACTGCTCTCGGGTGAACTTGCGCACGCGGCGCTGGTTGCCCAGAATCTCGCCCTCGGCAATGCACACCCGGGCTTCATGCGCCTCGTAGTCTTCAAACTCGGTAAATTGCACCGGGTGCGTGGCCACCACCGGCAAGCCCATGCGGGCCGCCAACTGCACCGCAGCCACCACATGCGCTTCATCGTCCACCCGGCCTGCACGCTGCAACTCCAGGTAAAAGCGGTGCACAAAAATGCCACTTAATTGCAGGGCCACTTCAAAAGCACGGGATTCATCACCTTGCACTAGGGCTTGCCCGACCGGGCCGGCCTGCGCGCCTGACAAAGCCAGCAAACCTTCATTGAGTTCAGTCAGCCAAGCCAGCTTGACAGAGGCTTGTGGCTTGCTGCCCTGCTGCGTCCAGGCCCGGGCCAACATCTCGGATAAATTAAGGTAGCCCTGCGTGCTTTGCACCAGCAACACCACGCGAGACAGGGCCGCAGGTTCCTTGCCCAAACCTTCCAGCCAAATTTCAGTGCCAATCAGCGGTTTGACACCCCGTTTGCGCGCTTCTTTGTAAAATTTGATGGTTCCAAACAGATTGCTTAAATCTGTGATGGCCAGAGCGGGCTGGCCGTCGGAGGCGGCGCACTTGACGATATCATCGATACGGTTGGTGCCGTCAACGACGGAAAATTCAGTGTGGAGACGAAGGTGAACAAACATGGCCACATTCTAAATTGCGGGGTACACCCAAAGTGTGAATGGGGCGACTCTTTTGGTCACGGCTAGCGTAAAAGCAAACGGGTAACTATTGTGAAAATTCTTGTGGTTGATGACCATGCGTTGGTGCGTGAAGGCTTGTGCCAGGTCCTCAAAGGGCTTGATGAACAGGTTGAAGTTCTGCAGTCGGGTGACTGCGCCCATGCCTTTAACATGGCCAACCAACACCCCGACCTCGATCTGGTGCTGCTCGACTTCCACTTACCCGACATGACCGGATTAGCGGCGCTGGGCCTGCTGAGCAAATCGCACCCAGAATTACCCGTGGTGATTTTGTCGGGCTCCTACAACTTGCATATCGTTCGCCAGGTAATGAAAAGTGGTGCAGCGGGGTTTATCCCCAAATCCGGTGTCAGCACCGAATTACTGACGGCGCTGCGCCAGGTTCTGGCTGGGGAGATCTACTACCCGAACGAGTTAATGCTCAGTCTGGCAGCGCCCACCATGGGACAAGCCGACGATGAACTGCCCACTTTCCCACTCACCCCCAGGCAAGAAGAAGTCTTGCAACTGCTGATGGATGGCTTGGCCAACAAGGAAATCAGTCGCACTCTGGACTTATCAGCTGAAACCACCAAAAACCATGTGACGGCGGTTCTGAGGCACTTTGCGGTCAAAACCCGTGTTCAAGCCGTGATTGCGGCCACCGACCAGGGTTACAGCAAATCTGGACTTTCGTTATAAGTCTGCGCTTGGTCTTTTAGCAAATGCCGGATCAGGCTGCGCAATTTGGCAGGGCGGACCGGTTTGTTCAACAAAGTGAGCTGGGCCTCTTTTGAGGCCAGACTCAACGCTTGATCCATATCGCCACTCATCAAGCAGGCGGCAATGTCCTCGCCCACCAAGTCACGCACCTGTCTGATCGTGTCAATCCCATTGGCGCCATCCGGCAGACGATAGTCGCTGATGATCAAGTCCGGCACCCAGCCCCCGCTAAGGTGTGCCAGTGCCTCTGCCAAGCCTACAGCACCGCGCGCTTGGCACCCCCAGGAGGCCAGCAAACTCTCCAATGCGGCCAAAGCCAGCTCATCGTCCTCGACCACTAGCACCTGACAACCCTCGAACGCTTGGTGCGGTGTGGTGTCCTCTAGCCTCGCCCGCCCCAGGGCAAGCCCAGGTAGCGCTGTTGGCATCTCAATGGCGAAGCGAGAACCCTGGCCCGGATGAGAACATAAGGTCAAAGGGTAGCCCAAAAGTTTCAGGGTTCGCTGCACGATGTTCAAACCCAAACCCAGACCCCGACTGCGATTTCGCTCAGCATTGCCGACCTGAAAAAACTCGGTAAATATGGCCTGATGGTGCTCAGGCGCAATGCCTTGGCCACTGTCCCACACCTCCAGCCGGATTTTTTGCCCGCCAGAGCTCAGACGGCAAGCCACCACCACACCGCCCGTTTGGGTATATTTCAAGGCGTTGGAAACCAAATTCATCAAAACCCTGTGCAGCAAACCCGCATCACTGTGCACCCAGACAGCACTGGAGCGCACATGAAAACGAAGCTCTTTTTCCTGGGCAACCAAGGCAAAGGTCGCTCGCACCTTCTCAAAAACATTTTCAATTGGGAATGAGCTCAGTTGCACAGGTACGGCATGGGCGTCAAGGCGGGAGATATCCAACAAGGCATCCAGCAAGTCCTGCATAGCCAAGACGGAATTTTCCAGGTTATTGATCAGTCCGGAAGTTTGTGAATCATGGGGGAGTTGCGCCAGGCGTGCCACAAACATCCCCAAGGCATGGGTCGGTTGCCGCAAATCATGGCTGGCCGCCGCCAAAAATCTTGATTTGGACAAAGTGGCATTTTCAGCCTCTTCCTTTTTCTCACGCAAAGCCTCGGTCGCCGAAGTAATGCGCTGCTCAAGATCATCACGACTCGACTCCAGCCGTTCAGCGGTCTGATTGAGCACAATTTGCAAGTTACGCAAAGGGTCGCTGGGCAAAACGTCGTTGCGCGCAGAAAAATCACCATGACCAATTCGCTCGATCAATTTGGAAACGCTGGCAATAGGCCCCATCACGCCTTGCCCTAATTGAATGGCCAATAAGCCCGCCACCACCAGACCTAAAGCTAAAACAGCAAGGCCCAGCCACAACATTTCATGCTCAAGCGCCAAAAGTCTATCTTGGGATATTTCAAGTACCACATGACCCAAAACCAGTGGTTTCATTACGACCCCTGATGAAGAGGAATCCACATAGTCGTCCAGCTGGACGGGGCTTGGCACCACGGGTTGGACTAATAAATCAACGCGATCCCGCGAATTGAAAGTTGCAATGGCCGTGCGACCCAAGTAAGGAGTGTTGGCGAATCTGCGTTTTCCCACCGACACAAGTGCGACGCCCCTGTCGTCAAATAGGGTCACGGAGATCACGTCAGATTCTCGCAAGGCCGCACTCGCCAGCACTTGCAACTGAACGATATTGGCCGAAAACAAACCATATTCGCTCGACACCGCCAACTGACGAACCAGGGCCTGCGATTTTTGATGGTAGGCCTTGTCTAGATCATTCATACGCGCTGACAAAAAAACACCGGTCAGCAGGCCTGCGATCAACAAGACGGGGAGTACAACGGCCAACAACATGCGCTGGCGAATAGAGGGCGATTTCATTTGGCCTTCTCGGTGCTTTTCAGCCGTGCGCTTAACGATTGCTCGTCCAGACTGAGCCCTAAGGAGCGGGCGACATGTTCATTGACCATGACGCTGAAATGAATGGGGTAAACAGGCGTGCCTGGCAAGCCCTTGCCCAGCAATACATCTTTGGCAAGCGCAGCAGACTGGCGCCCAATTTGCTCAGGGGTGGTAAACAGGGCAATCAAGGCGCCAGCACGCACATAGGCAGGAGAAAATCCTAGCAAGGGCACTTTGGCTCGAAATGAAGACAATAAAATATTTTGAATCGTCTGGGCGTTAAACACTTGCTGATCAGCCACTGCCAGCACCACATCGGCGTCCACCAGCACTTTTTTGAGCTGGGGAAACAACAAGCCATCCCCTGCCACATGACCGTCAACTACCGATAAAAGTTTGGTTGCGGCAAGCGTTTTAAACAGCTGCTCTTTCGATTTCGATTCTGGACCCCACAAGACGCCCACATTTTTGGCCGCTGGCAGCGCTATTCGAATCAACTCCAACTGGCGGCTCAGAGGTTGATCCAGCAATAAAGCCGAAAATTGCTCTGAGGACTTGAGTCCCGTTTCACGCAGAACCCACTCAAAGCTATTGCGCGGTAGCAGCGCGCATAAGACGGGAAACTGGGGGTTGGTTTTGGCCACTGCTTGCGCGGCCTGTGACCCCAGGGCCACCAGCACCTTAGGGGAGCCCGGGCCATCCCTTTGGAACTCAAGCGCTGTTTGCTGCAGCATGTCGAACCGAGATACCCCCAGGCGCTCAAGCTCGCTCACCAGCGTTTCAGCCGCCTCCACAAAAGCGGGGCTGCGCTCGCTGCTCACAATGACCACGGACGGCGTGGCGTGCGCCACCGAGCCCACCCATAGGAGCAGCCCGCAAATGAAGGGGAGGAATCGAAACCAGTTGCGCATTAAGCAGGGTTAGTGTTCGACCCGCAAGGTGACAAAGGCGCGGCGTTCAAATTGGAAGCGTGGAGAAAAATCTGCGTAAGGCTCAGATAAATTTTGCACGACGAGGGCCACTTCACCCTTGTTGTGTCCAAAATTCATAGGGACACTTAGTCGCACATCGGTCCTGGAGATCGTAGTTTTAGTACCCGAGTTAAAACCAGGTAATGCCGCCAAACCGCTGCTTTGATGCATCAAGCTCAGATTCAAACCATGGCTCATCTTTTGAAAAAAGACAATGGAATTAGCCACGGTCGGTGCAGCCGCTTCATGGTCATTATCTTTGGAGTTATTCCTGATGAATGCTTGATTGAGTACCAATTGACCTCCCGTCCATGGCTTCCACTTCAATTGATATTCAAGGCCATGGATTTCAAAGTTATCCTGATTGGCATAATATTTAATTTTGGTAACGGGGTCGCTTGACTGAGAAATCAAGTCTCGAAGTTGCTCTTGAAAGACACGAACATCAAGGTTTAAACCCGGTACCGGAAAGTTACCCAAATAACCTAACTCACGGGTCAATACTTCTTCAGTTTGAAGAATTCGGTTTGACAAAATCAGCTGGCTATAAAAGTTTCCATTCATGCGAACTTGAACGTTACTAAAACTCTCGAAGGTACTTGGCGGTCGAAATGCTTTAGAGACACCGGCTCGAATTGTCTGACTATCTGTGAAGTGCCAATTGAACATCAGTCGAGGAGCAAGGCTGTCTCCAGTCACACTGTTTCTTTCAGCGAGTGCGCCCGCATTAACGATCCATGAAGGAGAAAGTCGCCACTCAACGTTTCCGAAAATACGGCTGAAATCCGTCAAAAATGGAGCATCCGTACTATAAAGACCCTTTGAAATCACTTGCTCACGCCTCAACTCTGCACCCCAGACCAAGCGCCAATTCAAGTCATATCTAACTGTATGCTGAATAGCCAGCACATCACTGATTGATCGCCCTGTCGCGTTATATTCAAATGAATACGGACCCATGACCAATGAAACCGCTTCCTGGTAAGACTCTTGGCCATGAGAGATATGAAATGCCAAGTCCTCATCAGGCCCCAAAATGCGTTTCCAATCAATTTGCACATAACTTGAGTCGTAGATCTGTTCGCGCAAAGTGTCATCCGTACGATCTGGGTCGCCCCCTTTACCGGCATTAATCCCCAACCCACCAAAGCGCAACTGAACCTCATCACGGGCATTGGGTCGTAGATCAGCGCGGAAATTAACTCGATTGATTTCATTGTGGCCATTTGCACCCGCCAAACCATCATCGCCACGGCGGTCAACGCCTAACCTGAAACTTGCATCGGGCTGCCCCCATCCAATGCTCGCGCGAGCATCCCTAATGCCATTTTGTCCATTAGTCACACCCACACTGACACCCAAGGTGTCGGTTGTATGACGGGTCACAATATTGATCACGCCCAGCATGGCGCGCGCGCCATAGGCGGCTGAGTTGGAACCGCGCAACACCTCAATGCGCTCAATATCTTCCAGTGCCACGGTTTGTAAGCCGGCTTCCGTGCTACCGACAAAATAGGGCGAATAGACGGACCGACCATCGACCAATACCTGGAGCTGGTTTGAATAACTGGTGAAGGCACCGTGGTAACTGGCTTGTGGCGCGATGCGCTCAAACGATGAGCTGCTTTGGAAACCCGGCACCAAGCGCATCAAATCAGCCACATCCCGCGCGCCCGATAGGCGAATCATCTCGCGGTCAAGAATCGTGACCGCACCCGGCGTCTCGTCCAGTCTTTGCGGCAAGCGCGAGACCGACAGCACGATGGGCATATCAGTCAAATAATCTGTTTCACTGGTCACGGCAGCAGCTTGCGCGGCCGTCAGACCAAGCAGACTGACCGACAGTATTATAAATTTTTTAGACATAATCGTTAAAATAAATTTCTTAAAACAAATGAATAAAACGATTTTGACTCAAATCAACGTATTTTTATTAACCAACGTCACTTTAATAACAACTCAAAGTCTTTTGAATGTTGCCTATTGTCCCCTCCCTGTGTCGCAGTCTTGCTGTACGAAGGGCCTAACGGGGCGTTTATTAGAATGTAATGGTGAATACCACCCTAAATATCTCCGCTTATAAATTTGTCCCTTTGCCCGATGCACTCGTCCTGCGAGAAGAATTGCTGGCCAGGGCCGTCGCTCTGCAACTCAAAGGCACAATTCTGCTGGCAGAAGAAGGCATCAACCTATTTTTGGCAGGCAGCGCCGAAGCGGTGCGCGGATTTGTCGCGCAGTTGCATACCGATGCACGATTTGCTGACATAGCACCCAAAGAGAGTTGGTCAGACCACCAGCCTTTCAAGAAGATGCTGGTCAAGGTCAAGCGAGAAATTATCCGCATGGACCACCCCACCATTCAGCCCAGCACCGGGCGCGCACCGGCTGTGGATGCTTTCACCGTGAAGCGCTGGCTGGACCAGGGCGTGGACGACGAGGGCCGCGAAGTGGTCACGCTCGACACCCGAAACGATTTTGAGGTGGATTTTGGGACATTTAACGGCGCCATTGACTGGCGAATCACCAAATTTACCGAGTTTCCCCAAGCGGTGCTCGACCACAAGGCTGAACTTGAAGGCAAGACAGTCGTCAGTTTTTGCACAGGGGGCATTCGCTGCGAAAAAGCGGCTATCTTGATGCGCGCAGCCGGGATTGAAAACGTGTTTCAACTGGAAGGCGGCATTTTGAAATACTTTGAAGAAACTGGCGGCCCGCATTACACAGGCGCCTGTTTCGTCTTTGATGAACGCCGGGCGGTGGCGGCAGACTTGAGTGCCGTCGAACTGCCCAGCGCTCAAACTGCCGCTTAAGCGCGCAGTTTGGCAGCCACGCTAGCGACGCGAGCGCCGTAGGCTTTGGCGGTGTCCAGGTCACCCTGGGGAATATCTTCTGCCGGGCTGGTCGGGCCGACTTGAGCCATGACGCCGGAGTTGGAGCCAATACGGTTGATGGTGCCGTCATTCAAGGCGGGCTGACCAACCCAGATCATGCCTTGCTGCATGGCCAAGGTAATGAAGTATTGAATGGTGGAAAGCTTGTCGCCGCTGGGGCTGGCCGAGCAGGTAAAACCACCAGCCACTTTATCTTTCCAGGCGCTGCTGAACCACTTTTTACTGGTGGCATCGGCAAATTTCTTGAACTGCCAGGAGGCCATGCCCATGTAAGTGGGTGAACCCATGATGATGGCGTCAGCGGCATCGAGCGTGGCCCACTGCGCGTCGGTCAGGTTGCCATCGGCATCAATAGCGACCAGTTCAGCACCAGCGCCCTCGGCGACGAATTGAGCCACGCGTTGGGTATGGCCATAACCAGAATGAAATACAACAGCTACTTTTGACATTTTGAGTTTCCTTGAAAAATAAGGGAGTTGAGAGAAAAATTATTTAGGCACTGAGTTCAAACACCAGCACTTCAGCGTCTTTGCCATGGCTGAGGGCAAGTTGGCTTTCGCCATCTATCAAGGCCGCATCGCCCGTTTGCAGCGCGACGCCATTGACCGTCAACTCGCCGCGCACCAAGTGCACATAGGCTTTCCGGTCGGGGTCCAACGCTAACTGGGCTTGCTGCGTGCCATCAAAGAGGCCGGCGTACAGACGGGCATCCGCGTGAATAGTGACCGAGCCATGGGCGCCATCAGGCGAGGCGACCAAGCGCAAGGCGCCTTGTTTTTCAGCTGTGGCAAAAGTTTTTTGCTCGTAGCTGGCGGGAATACCCGTGACGTTGGGCTCAATCCAAATCTGGAAAAAGTGGGTCGACTCCGCTGGCGCGTGGTTGAACTCACTGTGCTGCACGCCACTGCCGGCGCTCATGCGCTGCACGTCGCCAGGGGGAATGCCCTTGACGTTGCCCATGGTGTCTTTGTGGGCCAATTCGCCCGAGAGAACGTAGCTGATGATTTCCATGTCACGGTGACCATGCGTACCAAAGCCGGTGCCTGGGGCAATGCGGTCTTCGTTGATGACCCGCAGATTGCCCCAACCCATGAATTGGGGGTCGTAATAACCGGCAAATGAAAAGCTGTGAAACGACTTAAGCCAGCCGTGGTCGGCAAACCCGCGTTCGTTTGATTTTCTGACTTTCAGCATGGGGAGACCTCTTTGTTTAGGCTTTAACTTTAAAGGCAATGTAGGGCGCAGCAGATCAGGGGTTTTGATGGCATCATTCAAATATTTCGAAATTAAAGACCATCAACATGCAAACACCCCGTGATGTTTTAACGCCTGACGCGCTGGCCATGCTGCAAACCATTGCCGCAACGGGCAGCTTTGCCGGGGCCGCTCGCGCCATGGGCGTAGTGCCCAGCGCCCTGACCTACCGCGTGCGTCAGATTGAAGACGCGCTGGATGTGCTGCTTTACGACCGCAGCTCGCGACAGGCCCGCCTGACCGAGGCTGGCGCAGAGTTGTTGCGCGAGGGGGCCCGCTTGCTGGAGGACATTGACGCGGTGGCCAACCGCGTCAAACGCGTGGCCACAGGCTGGGAACCCCAATTGACCATTGCCGTAGACAGCATCATCGCCAAGGCCACCGTGATGGAGCTGTGTGAGACTTTCTTTTCGTTAAATCCGCCAACCCGCATCAAGTTGACCGATGAAACCTTGTCCGGCACGCTGGAAGCGCTGACCTCCGGGCGGGCGGACCTGGCCTTGGGCGTGGCGGATTCCAGCAACCAGTCCGGCATTCATTCAAAACCACTGGGCGAGGTGAGTTTTGTCTACGCAGTCGCCCCGCACCATGCGCTGGCCGAGGCCCCTGAGCCGTTGAAAGACGAGACCATTCGCCAGCACCGCGCCGTGGCGGTAGCCGACACCATTACCCGGGGCGGCGGCATCACGATTGGCCTCTTAGGGGGGCAGGATGTGTTCACCGTGGCCACCATGCAAGCCAAGCTGGATGCTCAGTTGCGCGGCCTGGGTTGCGGCTTTGTGCCCGAGCATATGGCGCGTCCTTATATTGAAACCGGCCGACTGGTGGTTAAGAAAATGGAGCGACCGCAACGGGTGGTTCGGGTCAATTACGCTTGGCGCAGCCTGAGTAAATCAGACTACGGGCAGGCGCTTTCCTGGTGGTTGAATCAATTAAATAGCCCAGCAACCCGCGCTGCGCTGCTGGAGCGTCACAGAGGCGTGTAAAGTGTGAGCACCACAACAACAATTGGAGCAATCGACCATGAGTACTTCCAAAGCAAAAGCAGCCGCGAATTGCAAAAATATTGCGATAATAGGGGCCGGTATGGCAGGCGTTGCCTGCGCCCGCACCTTGGCCCAAGCGGGTCACAAGGTCACATTATTTGAGAAGAGCCAAGGGGTTGGCGGTCGAATGTCTACGCGAAGCAGTGCCTTTGGCACCTTTGACCATGGCGCTCAATACTTCACGGCGCGTGATCCACGCTTCATCAAGGCGCTTCAATTAACGCAAAATTTGTGCAAGCCCTGGAGTGCCAACACGGTGCGCGTGCTGGATGAACATGGCAGCGTCACCGCCGCAGGTTTGCCGGGCAAAGACGCCCACTGGGTGCCCACACCCGGTATGAATGCCTTGGTCAAGCACTGGGCCTTGCCCTTGCAGACCCTGCACAGGGTTGAACTGGGCACCAAGGTTACCCAGCTTGAGCGCGATGCGCTGCACCCCCAGCAGTGGCAGCTTCACACCGAGGCCGAAGAAGGCGCTCAGCATGTTTTCTCAGGCTTTGATTCCGTTTTACTGGCCATGCCCGCAGCGCAAGCCAGTGCACTTTTAAAAACCTCCAAACTCACCAGCAAACTAGCCAAACCCATTGACAAAGTTCAGGTCGCCCCATGTTGGACCCTGATGCTGGCTTTCCCCCAAGCCATGCAGCCCGGGCTCATCACCCTCGGCCCCCAATGGAACGCCGCCCGCAGCACCCACCACCGCATCGCCTGGTTGGCGCGCGAATCCTCCAAACCGGGCCGTGGTACGGTCGAACGCTGGACCGTGCAAGCCAGTGCTGCCTGGTCACAAGAACACATTAACGACGATGTCGACCGCGTGCAAGGCAAGCTCATCAAAGCCTTCACAGAAATCACCGGCATCCGTGCAGAACCCGCCCACGTCGATACCCAGCGCTGGCGCTATGCCCAAACCACCCAGCCCCTGGGCCAGTCTCACTTGTGGGATGAAAAAACCAGTGTCGGCGTATGTGGCGACTGGTGCCTGGGCCACCGCGTAGAAAACGCGTTCATCTCCGGTCTGGAGCTGGCGCTGGCTGTAGTTTGACCCGCACCGTCGGACGCTTTGCGCCCTCACCCACCGGCCCGCTGCATGCGGGCTCTTTGGTGGCGGCGCTGGCCAGTTGGCTCGACGCCCGTGCGCGCGGCGGCCAGTGGCTCATTCGAATGGAAGACGTGGACACCCCCCGCTGCCTGGCGGGCATGGGCGAGTTCATTCTTCAGCAACTCAGCCTTTGCGGCCTCAGCTCCGACGGCCCCGTGGTCTGGCAATCACAACGCACCGCGATTTACCAACAAGCCCTCGACTCGCTCATCGCCAGCGGCCAGGCTTACCCCTGTGCCTGCTCTCGCAAAGACATTGAAGCCGCCCAAAGCCATGAGCGTCTGCGCCACGGCGAGCTTATTTACCCCGGCACTTGCCGCGCTGGTTTGCAAGACAAGCCAGGTCGCGCCTGGCGCTTGCGCACTGATAAATTTATAAGAAATAAGCCACTGGGGTCCACAAGTCAAGCTATACAAGCTCCTTATTTAATAGCAAATAAATCACTGCTGTGGACTGACCGCCGACTGGGTCAGCAGCAACAAGACGTCGAACTTGAGGTCGGCGACTTTGTTTTGAAGCGCGCCGATGCTTGCTTTGCCTACCAACTGGCCGTAGTGGTGGACGACGCAGCGCAAGGCATCACCGATGTGGTGCGCGGTGAAGATCTGGCTGATAACACCGCCCGCCAGATTTGGCTGCAACAGTGCCTCGGACTGCCCTCCCCGCGCACGCTGCACACGCCGCTGGTGCTTGGCCCCAACTGTGAAAAGCTCTCCAAGCAAAACGGCGCCGCCCCGCTAAACACCCAAAACCCACAGGCCGCGCTCAGTGCAGCAGCTCACACGCTGGGTTTGCACGCACAAAGCACGCCCATTTCCGAGGCACTCAACGCCTGGACCCAAGAGTGGCGCACGCTTTGGCCTTAAGCCTATTTACAATCGTTCCCCGTGAACGATACAAACCAAAAACCCAAGCTCCCCGTCCAGCCTGAGCAGCCCCGCACGCCACGCATTCGGCGCAGCGCCCCCGAGGGCGTGGACTACCCCAAAGAGATCAAGAGCTTTGTCCGCCGTGCCGGTCGAACCACCACCGGCCAGACCAAGGCGTTTGAAGATTTGGGGCCTCAATTTTTATTCCCTTACCAAAGCAGCGCTATTGACTTTATAGCTGCTTTTGCTGGCGCAGCAAGAGAAACAGACCAAAATGCTTCAGATTTCAGGCCCATCATCCTGGAAATCGGCTTTGGTATGGGCGAAGCCACTGCAGCCATTGCCGCTTTGATGCCTGAGAAAAACTTCTTGTGCTGCGAGGTGCATGAACCTGGCGTTGGCGCGTTGCTCAAGCGCATCGGCGAGCAGGGTTTGAAAAATATCCGCATCGTTTCGCACGACGCCGTTGAGGTCATCGACCAGATGCTGCCCCTGCAAAGTCTGGACGGCGTGCACATTTTCTTCCCCGACCCTTGGCACAAAAAGAAGCACAACAAGCGCCGCCTGATTCAGGCGCCCTTGATCGCCAAACTGGCCGCACGCCTGAAAGTGGGCGGCTACCTGCACTGCGCCACCGACTGGCAGCCTTATGCCGAGCAAATTTTGGAGGTGCTAACTTCCGAGCCTTTGTTGAAAAACACCGCCTCAAGCAGCCACCCCGAGCTGGCCGGCTACGCCCCCAAACCGCATTACCGTCCGCTCACCAAGTTCGAAAACCGGGGCATCAAACTCGGCCACGGCGTGTGGGATGTGGTGTTTGAACGCGTCTAAAAAAACAAGCCCGGGTTCGTTCAAACCCCCAGTCTTGAACGGCGTGGGGCCCAGTTGCATTGGCTTGCCCGGCGGGCACTGGCCCACCACACTGGACTTTTTACTGGAACGCTTCACAGGTGTCACTAAAGCGGTGTGGTGCCAGCGCATGGCGCAAGGCCAGGTGGTCGATGAATACGGCCAACTCATTCTTGAGAACAGCCCCTTTGTGGGCCACAAGCGGGTCTATTACTACCGAGAAGTGCCGCACGAGCCCCGCATTCCATTTGAGGAAGTGGTGCTCTTTCAAGACGATCATTTGGTGGTGGTGGACAAGCCGCATTTTTTGCCGGTCGTGCCCTCGGGGGGCTACCTGAATGAGACCGTGCTGGTGCGGCTCAAGCAAAAACTGGGCATCGACACGCTGGTGCCCGTGCACCGCATTGACCGCGACACCGCCGGGCTGGTGATGTTCTCCAAGCTGCCCCAAAGCCGTGCCTGCTACCACGCGCTGTTTAGCAAGCACGACATCAAAAAAACCTACGAGGCGATTGCGCCCTGGCGGACTGACTTGACGTTCCCCCTCACACGCCAGTCGCGTATTGAGGAGGCCGGCCACTTCATGCTGCAGCATGAGGTTGAAGGCCCGGTCAACGCCGTCACCGACATGGATTTGCTGGAGGTGCGCGGCACTTTTGCCCGCTATGCCTTGAGCCCGGTCTCGGGCAAGCGCCACCAGTTGCGCGTGCACATGGCCGCACTCGGCTTGCCCATCGTGGGCGACGGGCTTTACCCCGTACTCACGCCCGAGGGGCAAATAGACTACGACAACCCGCTGCGCCTGTTGGCCAAATCGGTTCAATTTACCGACCCACTCACGGGCAAGCTACGCCGCTTTGAAAGTCAGCGAAGCTTGAACTGGTCCTGATTAGGACGACCCGCTCAGCCGTCTTTGCCATCCAGGCGGGTTTGCATCAGCCACGGCGTGAAGACCCACAGATACATCAGAAACGCCACGCTCCACAAGGCGGCCGCAGCAAGCAATGAGGTCACATAAAGGCTCGGCGCCACCAAAGGCAACAGCACGCGCAGCACGGCGGCGGACATGACCAACCCATAGGCCAGCACCTCGGGTTTGGACACTGCCAAGGGTCTGCCCGTGTGGCCCCGCGCCGTGCGCGTGATCATGCCGATGATGAGTCCGCCGGTGGCGCCCACCGCCAGCGCATGAATACCCGCCGACGGACTCACCCAGCCGAGTTGCGCCATCGCAAGCAGCAGCAGCCCCCCGGGAATCCAAGCGTAGGCGGCGTGCAATATCCACAAAATGGGGCGCGTGCGGGTGACGTTTGATTTCCAGCCCAGCAAGCGTTTAGCTTGCAGTAAAGCACTCAGTGCCAACACAAAAAAACCCATAAGACTGGTCGGTGCAAAGACCCAAAGCGCCAAACCCAGCGCCGTAACGCCCAAGGTGGTGCGCTCCACCCCAACTTCTGTGACCAGTTTCAAACCGGGCGTCACCGCCATGGTGAAAGCAGGAATCACCCGCCCGGCCATGACGCACTCCACCATGATGATGAGCGCCAGCCCGGCGTGCAACGGTGTCATAACCGGCACACTCAGCACACCTGAAACGGCCCCATGAAAGGCCACATTAGCGGCCGCCAGCAAGGCCAGAATCAAGCCCAAAGGCAAATTTCGGTAGTTGCGCGACTGAATTAACAAGCGCACCAAAATGGCGGCCACCACAGGCAGCAAAGCCATGTCCAGCACGGCATACAGCGCATAAGGCCCAGTCAATGAAGCCACACGCGCCGTCAACCAAAGTGCAATAAGGGCGCCGAGTGCTCGGCCTCGTGGCGTGGCCAAACCTGTCCAGGCTTTGCCTGCCGTCATCAAAAACCCCACGATGATCGCCACCGCAAAGCCAAACAACATTTCATGGGCGTGCCACAACAAAGGGGCCACCACGGGTTGCCAAGACAATGCCCCCAGAAACATCGCCACCCACAGGGGCACCGTCAAACCCGCCACCAGAGCGCCGCCAATGTAGAAAGGCCGAAACCCAAGGCGCAACACAGGCCACCCGGGCGGCTTTTGTGCTGGGGCTTTGAACTCTGAGAATATTGGGAGTGCGATAGATTTCATGCGGCTTCAGTTCTTGGGGTCGATACTTTTATAGATGCATTTATTATGCATCTTATTTTTAACACGCTTACACTACGCAAACAAACTGAATTCAAACGAAGGACTGACCTTGAAAGTCATCGGATTAATAGGCGGAATGAGTTGGGAATCCACCGTTCCCTACTATCGGCAAATAAATGAACACGTCAAGGAACAGCTAGGCGGACTCCACTCAGCCAAGGTGATCCTCTACAGCGTGGATTTCCATGAAATAGAGCACTTTCAGCAGGCGGGGGATTGGGCATCTGCCGGCGCCCTGTTGGCCAAGGCAGCACACGCACTTGAATTGGCAGGCGCAGAAATTTTGGTTCTCTGTACCAATACGATGCACAAAGTCGCGCCAGCCATTGAGGCCGCTGTCAGGATTCCTTTACTGCACATCGCCGACCCAACGGCCATCGCGATCAAGCAGGCTGGTTTTGCCAAGGTCGGCTTGCTGGGCACTCGTTTTACGATGGAGCAAGCGTTTTATCGCACCCGACTTGAAGAGCGTCACGACCTGGAGGTACTAATTCCTGGACCGGACGATCGTGACATCATCCACAGAATCATCTACGAAGAGCTCTGTCTGGGAAAGATCGAATCCTCGTCGCGCGAAGCGTACCGACGCATCATGGCGAAACTTAAAAATGCAGGATCTCAAGCCATTATTTTGGGGTGTACCGAAATAACGCTGTTAGTCGATCAGACAGACGCTGAAGTCCCCCTCTTCGACACGACCCGAATTCATGCGCTCAAAGCAGCGCAGTGGGCCTTGGCATGCGACTGACCGATTACACCGACTACACCTTGCGGGTGCTGATGTTTTGCGCGCTCAACCCTGATCGCTCCGTCACCATCGCTGAATTGGCCGAGAGCCATGCGGTGTCGAAAAACCATTTAATGAAGATCGTCAACGACCTGGCCCGCCAAGGCTTGCTACAAACCAAACGCGGTCGCGGTGGTGGTTTTCGATTGTTAAAAAACCCAGAAGACATCAACATTGGCGCCGTCGTGCGCCAAACGGAGACCGACTTCAGAATGGTGGAGTGTTTTGATTCCAGCATCAACACCTGCATCCTCACCGCCCAATGTCATTTAAAACATGTGTTCAATTCAGCACTAAAAAGCTATATGGCTGAATTGGACAAAGTAAGCTTGGCAGAAGTGACCCGCGCCACGTCGACACCTCAAGCCCACAACACATCACAGACCGTCAGGGTGCAAGACATCAAACGCAGGTCATAGCCGCCGGCTTAGATAAGTCCATTTTTAGTGGCGGCAATAATCTGGAAATTTCCAAAGAAATAAGTCTTGCGCTGGCAGGTAAAACCGCCGATAGCGTCCAGTTGCTTGAGCGGCTGATGGCTATGCCAGAGCGCCAAACCCAAGGGCTCAAAGACTTTGAAATAGGCCCAACTCAGACCCCGCAGCAAGCTCAGTTCAGGGCGACTGAATTCAGCCAGATACAAAGTGCCGCCTGGGGCCAGCACCCGACCTGCTTCACTTAAAACACGGGCTTTCAATGGATGCGGAAGTTCGTGCAGCAAAAAGAAGATCAGGTTCACCTGCACCGAGTTGTCAGCCTGTTGCATTGCTGTGGCGTTTTCCTCCAGAAATTCAAGTTGGCCCGGGATCCCTTGGAGTTTGGAGCGGGCGTGGTCCAACTCATTTTTGATAAGGTCGGCAATCAACACCCGGCGCGCACCTGATTCAAAGGCCGCCTCAACCACCCGCCTGATCACGTTACCAAAGGCGCAAGAGGTGATCAACACCTCCTTGTCGCGCAAGTCCAGCTTTCGCATATCAGCCGTGATGGCAGACACCAGACGGTGGTACTGGAACAGCAAAATAGCAGAAATAAGGGGCTGAAAATCTACCAGCCGGATCAGCCAGCGATTGGAATAAAGGGGGTAAACATGCGCCAACTCGGCCCCGGAAGTTCCCCTTGCGCTACGCAACAATAAGGCGCCGCGGGTCGCAGAAAAAAAGAAGAGTGCCAGTGCTGCACATAAGAAAGCGCACCCAAGAAACACCGTCCAAAACCAATCAACAGGCATCTTCATGGGCGGCATCGGATCAACATGCCCCGATTATGTTCAAGACTCGCACCACCTAATCAGGCAAGAGCAAGTGCTTAAGCCTTGCTTGATCAAGATCAATTAATCAGGGGCACGCCCGGCGGGACCGGGGCACCCCTGTGACTTGCCCTTGCTTAGGCCTTGATTTCCTTGGCGCTAATTTGGTATTTGAAACTGTCAGGCGCGTAGGAGTCCAGACGGCCCGAGTCATTCTCAGCGGTTGGGTACATCAAAAAGCCCAATTTAGGACCTTTGGCATGGGGCAGGCTCAGGTCGTGGGCGTTGTTAAACGCCATCCAGTTGCCTTCCCAGCCGCCAAAAAGCGCTTTGTTGACGGGGGCGACCAAGGCGTTCTTTGGTGATTTGATCCACTCAGGCGTTTCCTGGCGCATGACCTTGGCCACGTCAGCGGGGTCCATGCCGACCCAGCCCTGGCCTTTCAAAAAGACCTCGGCGCGGCAATGTTGCGCGCCTTTCAAGCTGGCCGAGTTGCCGCCCAGCTCTTTGTAACCAAAGGCAGAAGGCGCCACACGCAGGCCATACACATCGCGTGCAGGCAGCCCGACTGAGCGGCACAGGCCGACAAACAAGGCGTTCAAGTCAGCACACTTGCCACCCAGGTTGCCGGTCTCCAGCATGGTCTTGATGTCACCTTCCCCGCAACCGCGCACTTTGGGCTCACGGAAGGTGTTGTCCACAACCCAGTTGTAGAGTTTTTGAACTTTTTCAGCATCGGTTTGCGCGCCTTTGATGGCTTCCATCGCGGTTTTGCGAACGATGCCGTCGGTGGGCAAAAGGGCTGTCGGCTGCGTCCAGTACTTGAGCGAGGCGGCATCTTCTGTGGTGGTTTGGGTTTGCGCCCAGTTCACCGCCCGGTTTTGGGTTTGGATGCGGCTCGTCAGCTCCACATAGGGCGCGTTCACGCTGTCGGCAAACTCGACATACAGCATGCGCGCACCATATTGGGCATCGGCCGTCAATTCGGCGGCACCGTTGCTGGTGAAACTGCTTTCCAAGGATTTTTGCCAATTGGAATTAACCGAGGGAATGGGCAACCAAACGCGGGTGGTCCCTGGGGTTTTGGCCATGTCAACGCGGGTGGTCACCTCAAAGGTGCGCCACTGGCCAGGCTGGGGGCTGAACTGCCTTTCAGCGGGTGCTGACTGTGCAAAATTGATAGCTGGTATAGCAGCACTGACGGCGGCTACAGCTGTATTTTTTAGAAAATTTCGGCGTGCGAGTGCGTGAACGGTGGTCATAAAAAGAACTCCGGAAAAATAAATAAGCACCAGCAGCGTCGGTAAAAAGACACCGCATTGGCGTTGATTGGCTCAGGATTTCGCCATGAAATGACGAATGGATGGAGACAAGAGCGTGATTATCGCTGCTTGAGCGCGGGGGCCAGCAAGGGCAACACCCGCAAAGCGGCTTGTTCGCCAGCCCAATCGAGTTCGCCGCGCAACACGCCTTGCACCCGACCATCGGCCGCCAGCAGCACGGTAGATGGGAAAATGGTGACGCCCCATTGACGGGCGACCAAGCCCTGAGGGTCTAAAAATATGGGCAAGTCCAAGGCTGATTGCTGCACAAAGCGCTGCACTGAGAGCCGCGGCTCTTTGAAATTCACTGCCAGCACGAGCAGTTTTTCAGGGCCATGGCGTTGTGCCAAGGCTTGAAGGGAAGGCATCTCCGCCCGACAAGGCTCGCACCAGCTGGCCCAAAAGTTGATCAGCACCGCCCTGCCCCGCAGGTCTGACGAGTGCCAGACTTTACCGCTCAGGTCAGTCGCTTCAAAAACCGGGATGGGCTTTTTGGCAGGCCAGGGTTGGACGTCAAACACTTGGGCTTGGGCTGCAAAACCAGGAATCAGTAGGCAGGCTAAAACAAGACCCGCGCCAATCAAAAACTTCGTCACTGCGAGGCCAAAGGCCGTGGCAGTCCATGACTTTTGTAACCCTGCCAAAGCACCGCGACGAGGCGATGGACTGCCGCGCTTCGCTCGCAGTGACGGGGGAAGGGACTTCCAGTGCAGGGGAAGTCGCTCGCCGACGCCAGTACCTGCGTTCAAAGCTTGGTGCTGACCCAGCCCATTACGCTGGCCAAGGCGCCTGCCAACTTCGCAGGCTCGGTGCCGCCGGCCATCGCCATGTCGGGTTTACCGCCGCCTTTGCCGCCCACTTGACCGGCAATGAAGTTGACCAACTCACCGGCTTTAACCTTGCCCGTGCTGTCTGGCGTGACGCCGACTGCAATTTGTACCTTGTCGCCTTCAATGGCGGCCAGCACAATGACGGCGGTTTTCAGCTTGTCTTTGAGCTTGTCCATGGTCTCGCGCAAGGTTTTGGTGTCAGCGCCTTCCAGCATGGCCACCAGCACTTTGACACCGTTGACCTCAATCGCCTGGGTCAGCATCTCGTCGCCTTGGGCAGAAGCCAGCTTGCCTTTGAGGGCGGCGATTTCTTTTTCAAGTGCTTTGACGTGGTCGATCACACTGTTCACACGGTCGTTCACTTCAACCACGGGCGCTTTGAAAGCCGCGGCGACCTGGGCCACGGTGTCTTCAAGATTTTGCAAATAGGCCAGCGCATTGTGGCCGGTGATGGCTTCAATACGGCGCACGCCTGAGGCCACACCGCTCTCGGCCACGATCTTGAACAGGCCAATATCACCCGTGCGCTGCACATGGGTGCCGCCACAAAGCTCACGGCTTTCACCAATATCAAGCACCCGCACCGACTCGCCGTACTTCTCGCCAAAAAGCATCATGGCGCCGGTGGCTTGGGCCGACTCAATGTCCATCACGCGCGACTGAGTGGCGGCATTGCTCAAAATCTCGGCGTTCACGCGGGCTTCAACCTCGCGAATTTGGGCGTCTGTCACGGGGGAATTGTGGGTAAAGTCAAAGCGGGTGCGCTCAGCATTCACCAAACTGCCCTTTTGCTGCACATGCTCGCCCAGCACTTCGCGCAGGGCTTTGTGCATCAAATGGGTCACGCTGTGGTTGCGCTCGGTGGCGGCGCGCACGGCGGCGTTGACGTGGGCGGTGACGGCATCGCCCACTTTGAGCGAGCCCGTTTTCAGGGTGCCGTGGTGGCCAAACACATCGGCCTTGATCTTTTGGGTATCAAGCACTTCAAACAGCGCGGTGTCGCAGAAGATGGCGCCCTCGTCGCCTACCTGTCCGCCACTTTCACTGTAAAACGGCGTGGTGTCCAACACGACCACACCAGATTCACCAGCATTTAATGCTGCGACGCTTACGCCATGTGCATAGACAGCTACCACTTTAGTAGCACTGGTCAGCAAGTCGTAGCCGACAAAATCATTGCCGTCGCCGGTGTACTC
>CANBUY010000045.1 GCA_947372745.1 Comamonadaceae bacterium
AGGCCATGCCGATCCACATACCGACCCGCCGGCAAGGCCAAAAATACCTGGGTCAGGGCAAACAGCGCCAGCAAAAAACCGACCGCCAGCGGGCTGTAGCCCTCGCGCAAGGCCAACAAGGGCGCCGCCATGCGCATGCCCGCCATGCAGGCGTGCAGGCAAATGTGGCCCGCAATCAGGCGCGCCAAAGAAACATGCCCGCCTAATCCTTGGGCAGCCACTAGGTTCAAGCCCGCTCTACCCCAGGGTCGCTGTCAAAGTCTTTGTCCATCGGAATCAAAGCCAGGACTTCGGTTTCAGGCAGCGCCTCCACCTTTTTAAGCGCCCGCCCCATCGCCCGACTGCGCACTTCGGCCCCATCCAGCGTTTTAAGCACGGTCTCGGTTTGCGCCTTGACCTTGGCCAGCACATCGCCAAACTTGCCAAACTCGGTCTTGACCGCGCCCAGCACCTGCCACACTTCACTGGAGCGTTTCTCCAGCGCCAGCGTTCTAAACCCCATTTGCAGCGAGCTCAACATGGCCAGCAAGGTGGTCGGCCCGGCCAGCGTGATGCGGAGGTCGCGCTGCAAAGACTGCATCAGGCCGGGGCGGCGCAGCACCTCTGCGTAGAGGCCTTCGGTGGGTAAAAACAAAATAGCGAAGTCGGTGGTGTACGGCGGCTCCACGTATTTATCAGCAATGGATTTGGCCTCTAAGCGAATGCGCACCTCCAGCGCCTTGCCGGCTGCCTCGGCAGCTGGGGCGTCTGCCCTGCCCTGTGCGTCCAGCAAACGCTCGTAGTCTTCGTTGGGAAACTTGGCGTCAATCGGCAACCACAGGGGCTCTCCGTGCTCGGACTTACCCGGCAGCTTGATGGCGAAATCGACCACATTTTTGCTGCCCGGGCGGGTGGCAACTTGCGCCGCATATTGGTCCGCTACAAACACCTGCTCCAGCAAACTGGCCAGCTGAGCTTCGCCAAAAATACCGCGTGTTTTCACATTGGTCAGCAAGTGTTTGAGGTCGCCCACGCCCTGCGCCAGCGTTTGCATTTCGCCCAGACCTTTGTGCACCTGCTCCAGTTGGTGAGACACTTGTTTGAAGCTCTCGCCGAGTCGGGCTTGCAAGGTGGCTTGCAGTTTCTCATCCACCGTGGCGCGCATTTCGTCGAGCTTGACGGCATTGTTGGTTTGGAGTTGCAGGAGCTGCTTCTCCAGCGTCTCGCGCACCTCGTTCATTCGGCGGGCATTGGACTCGCTCAAGCCCGAGAGTTGCAGGTTGAGGGTGTCAGAAAGCGTTTTTTGCAGCGTAGCCAGTTGCTGGCCAAAGGCGTCGATCTGGGTGTTTTGGGTGCGGGTGGCCTCGGCGCCTTGTTGCACCAAAGCGAGTTGAAATGTGGCCAGGTTTTGCGTGAGCTCTTGGCGCCCACTGCGCGAGGACTCGGTCATTTCCCGGCGCAACTCGCGCTCCACGGCTTCCAACTTTTCCAGGTTGGTTTTGGCGGTGGCTTGCAGCACTTGGAGCAACTCAAGCCGGGCCTGCTCATTCACCGCAGCGCCCGCATCTTGGCCACGCCGGGTGGCGAGCCAAACCAAAACAAGCGTATTCAAAACCGCCAGGGCCAGCACCAGCCCGATCAAAACATCATTCAAAGCGATGGCCTTTGTGCCACAACAGCCGGGTTCAAGGGCGTCAGGGCTTTGTTCTGGGTCAGGTAGCCAATCAGGTTGTCAGCTGCCAGATGGGCCATCGCCTTGCGGGTGGGGATAGTGGCGCTGGCAATGTGGGGCGTGAGCACCACGTTGGGTACGGTGAGCAGGTCGGGGTTCAACTTAGGCTCGCCCTCGAACACGTCCAGACCGGCGGCAGCAATGGTTTTGTTGCGCAGGGCATGTACCAAAGCCGCATCGTCCACGATGCCGCCACGCGCAATGTTGATGAGGGTCGCGGTGGGTTTCATCAGCGCCAGCTCAGCCGCGCCAATGGCGTGGTGCGATTGGGCCGAGTACGGCAGCACCAGCACCAAGTGGTCAGCCGTTTTGAGTAGCTCTTCTTTGCTGACCAAGCGTGCTTTGCATTCAGCCTCTGTGGCGGCGTCCAACTGACTGCGATTGTGGTAAATGACGTTCATGCCAAAACCGTGGGCGCCGCGTTTGGCAATGCCCTGACCAATGCGGCCCATGCCCAAAATGCCCAGCGTGCTGCCGTGAATATCAGAGCCGGCAAACATGTCAAAACCCCACTTGGTCCACTTTCCAGCGCGCAAAAAATGCTCGGATTCAGCCATGCGTCGGGCCGTGGCCATGAGCAGGGCAAAGCCGAAATCGGCGGTGGTCTCGGTCAGCACATCAGGCGCATTGGTGGCCAGCACGCCGGCAGCGGTCATGGCGTCGACGTCAAAGTTGTTGTAGCCGACCGCCATATTGGCGCAGATTTTCAAATCCGGGCAGGCCACCAGCAAAGCGGCATCAATGCGCTCGCCGCCAGTGGTAAATGCCCCCACCTTGCCCTGGAGTTGGGCGATCAACTGGGCGGGTGACCAAAGTTCATCCGCCTGATTGGACGAGACCTCAAAATGTTGAGAGAGTTTGGCCAATACTTCAGGGAAGATGGCGCGGGCAACAAGAATTTTCGGTTTTGACATTTTTTTAGTTAAATAAGGCTTTAAGTCTTTGATGGCGTACTTAACCAGCTACTGAATACATAGCAACCTGAACAGCGGGTTGGGGCAACTCTGCGGTTTTACTGCGCTTGTCTTGGGGGTGCCAGCCCTGCACGGCCAGCAACACAAAGAAGCCGACCACGTAGCCCAGCGCGACGTGCCAGCCACCTTTGAGCCACGCGCCGACCGACTTGGCTTCGGGGTACATATTGCTCAAGGCCACACCCGCCGACGAGCCAAACCAGATCATGCTGCCACCAAAACCGACGGCGTAGGCCAAAAAGCCCCAGTCGTAGCCGCCTTGCTTCAAGGCCAGCGCGGTGAGCGGAATGTTGTCAAACACGGCACTCAAAAAGCCCAGACCCAAGGCGCTGGGCCAAGAAGCGGCGGGCAGGTGCTGCACCGGCATCATGGAGGCGCACATCACCAAAGAGAGCAAAAAGACACTGCCGCGCGTGGCGTCAGGCAACAGACTCCAGGTGGGGCGACGCCAAGGAGTTGTGACCAAAATAGCGACCCAGACAGCGGCACCAATCACGGGAAATTGGTCCAGCACCGCAGGCGCTTGCAGGTTGAAATAAACGTTGGCGCCCACGGCGCTGAGCAAAATAATGGCCACGATGCACAGGCGAGCCCAGTGAATGTGTGCCCCTTTGGGCGCGTCTTTCATGATGGGCTGGTAAGCGTGTTGTTGGCGAGCGGCCAGCACACCAAAGATGGCCAGGGCGGTGAACGACCCGATGTAAGCCTCAAACACCTGAAGAGGCGCGACACCGTCGATCCACATCATGGTGGTGGTGGTATCGCCCACCACGCTGCCAGCACCGCCGGCGTTGCTGGCGGCCACAATCGCGGCCAAAAAGCCGATGTGCACCTTGCGCTGGTACATCACAGCGGCCATGGTGCCGCCAATCATGGCGGCGGCGATATTGTCCAAAAAGCTGCTGATAAAGAAGACCAAAATCAGCATGACAAAGCCACCCTTCCAGTCATCGGGCAGGTAGTCAGGCAGGATGGCGGGTATTTCGGTTTTCTCAAAATGATCGGCCAGCAAGGCAAAGCCCAGCAACAAGCCAAACAAGTTGCCAATGGTGACCCACTCGTGGCTCAGCAACTGCATCAAGCCAGCCACACCTGGTGTGCCTGCAAAATCAGTCAATGTCAGCTTGAAAAGCGTAATCACCACCAGGCCCGTCACCGCCACTTTAAGCGTGTGGTGGTGAAAAAGCGCCACACCCAGCAGTGTGAAACCGAACAGAAAAAATTCAATGGGAATACCAAAAATCAACATAACTGTCTCCTGTTTTTATAAATTGAATGCGCGATTATCCGGGTGGTCTTATTCAGGCTGTGAAATGTCAAACACCTGGCGCAAGTAGGCCAGGTATTTGGGGTCGTCGCACATGTCTTTGGACGGCGTGTCGCTGAGTTTGGTGACCGGCTGGCCGTTGCAGCGCGTCATCTTGATGACGATTTGCAGGGGCACATAGCCCAAATCGTTGGTCAGGTTGGTGCCAATACCAAAGGCGAGCTGGCAGCGGCCGCGAAATTGCTGGTAAAGCTCAACCGTGCGTGGCACGGTGAGAGCATCGCTAAAAATCAGGGTCTTGGTGCGCGGGTCTACCCGCTTGCTGATGTAGTGGTCCAGCATGCGTTCGCCCCACTGAAAGGGGTCGCCGCTGTCGTGGCGTGCACCATCGAACAGTTTGCAAAAGTAGAGGTCAAAGTCGCGCAAAAAGGCGCTCATGCCATACACATCACTCAGGGCAATGCCGAGGTCGCCCCGGTATTCCTTGGCCCAGGATTCAAAGGCATAAATTTGGCTGTCGCGCAAACGCGGCCCCAGCGCCTGACAAGCCTGCAAATACTCGTGCGCCATCGTGCCCAGGGGCGTCAGGCCCAGTTTCATGGCAAAGAGCACGTTGCTGGTACCGGCGAATTGCCCCGAGGAATGGGCGGGATTGCTGCCCAAACGAGCCGTCAGCACGCGCAAGACTTCTTCATGCCATGCCATGGAGAAGCGGCGGCGCGTGCCGTAGTCGGCAATTTTCAGATCAGACAAGCCATCCGCTTGCAGTTGCCCGATTTTGACGTCCAAGCGCTTGCGGCCTTCCAGCAAATCGGGGAGCTTTTGGGTGTTGCGAAAGTACACCTCGTTGACAATGGCCAGCACCGGAATCTCAAACAAAATGGTGTGCAGCCACGGCCCACGTATCGTGATGTCAATCTCGCCCGAGGGCAAGGCGGTAACGGTGATGTATTTTTCGTTGAGCTTGAACAGCCCCAAAAAGTCGACAAAGTCGCTCTTGATGAAGCGCAGCGACTGCAGGTAGGCCAGCTCGGCATCCTGAAAATGCAGACTGCAGAGGGAACGTATCTCGTCCCGAATCTCGCTGACATGAACCGCCAGGTTACGTGAAGCTTGGCCTGTGCTGGCGTCAATGTCTGGGTTGCGGCACTTGAACTTGTACTCCACCTGTGCCCCCGGAAACTGGTGCAGCACGACCTGCATCATGGTGAACTTGTAGAGGTCGGTATCCAAAAGGCTGGTGATGATCATGGCGATACTTTAAGGGGTGATTTGCCCGGCCACCAGCGTAATTACCCGGTCTGCGTGGTCGGCCAACAATTTATTTTGCTCGGCCACCAGCATCGGCATGCCTTGGGCGCGGAGTTGAAGCAAGGCGTGCACGATGCCTTCAATGAGTACGGGCGAAATGCCTTCGCAGGGCTCATCAAGCAGCAGGCACCGGGGCTCGGTCATGAGGGTGCGGGCGATGGCCAGCATTTGCTGCTCGCCGCCACTCATCTGGCGGGCCTGGCGTTGCAGCAGGGGTTTGAGCGCAGGGAACATATCCAGCACTTTTTCTTGCAGGGCGTGCGCGTTGCCGCGCGCCACCACGGAGAGGTTTTCGGCCACGGTCAAGCCCGCAAAAAGGCGACGGTCTTCGGCTACATAGCCTAGCCCAGCACGCGCTCTCAGGTGCGGCGGCCAGTTTGAAATGTCATTGTTTTCATAGCTGCTCAAGCCCGTCACGCGGGGGCTCAAGCCCATTATGGCTTGCAAAAAGGTGGACTTGCCAGCGCCATTCAGCCCCTGCAACACCACCAACTCGCCCCGACACAGCGTCAAGGAGACATCAAACAAAGCCTGCGCTGCGCCATACCAAACATTCAGACTCTGAACCGTCAAAACGGGCGCTGAACTGCCGCTAACCCGCTCTGGCTTGGGCGCGGCGGCTGGTTTTGTGTCATCTGCCGCCCCAGCCACTTGGCCTAAATAGCGGGTGCGCACCAGCTCATTTTTGGCAATGTCTTGCGGCAAGCCTTCTGCGGCAATCAGCCCGTCAATGAGCACCAGCACGCGGTCGGCTACGCCAAAAACGGCGTCCATATTGTGTTCGGTGTAGAGCACGGCGATATTGGAGTCGTCGTGGGCCAAGGATTGGATCAAGGCCATCAAGGCCGCGCGCTCGGCGCCCGCCAAGCCTGCCGCCGGTTCGTCCAGCAGCAGCAAACGCGGCCCACCGAATTCACCCACTATGCCGGCCAGCGCCATCGCCAGCTCTAGGCGTTTTTTGGCGCCGTAAGGCAGGCCAAGCGCCTCAGCCTGGGCCAGGTGCTGCAAGCCGACACGGGCCAGCAAAGCCAGCGCCTCCCCCTTGAACGCATCATCAAGCACCGAGTAAGGCTTCAGAGCATGAGGAGCCTGCATGAGCAGCTGCACATTTTGAAGCACCGTCAGCGCCTCAAAGGTCTGCGCCACCTGAAAAGTACGGGCCACGCCACGGGCCAAGCGCTGGCCCGGATTTAAACCATTCAGGCGCGCGCCTGCCCACAAGACCTCGCCTGCGGTGAGCGCATGTTGCCCGGCAATGCAGGCAAAGAGGGTTGATTTTCCCGCACCGTTGGGGCCGATCAGGGCCACGCACTCACCGGGATTCACCTCAAAACTGACGCCATTGACGGCTTTGACGCCGTCAAAATGCTTCACCAGTTCACGCACCTGCAAACTCATACGCGCCCCCGCCGGTGCAAAAAGCCCATCACGCCTGAAGGCGAGATCACCATGATCAGCATCACAAACAGGCCCAAAGCGCCGCGCCAATAGTCAAAGCCCCGGCCCAGTTCGGCCCCCGCCCACACCAGCACCACGCTGCCGGCGGCCACGCCCCAGAGTTGGTGCACGCCGCCCAGCAAGACCACCAGCAAGGCATCCAGTGAAGTCGCCACGCTGGCCACCGAGGGAAACACCGCCCCCTTGTGCGCCGCAAACAGACCGCCCGCCAAGCCCGCTACCCCGGCACTGAGCACAAAAATACTGTATTTGATTTTGGCCACCGGCAAGCCACTGGCCAGCGCACGCACCGGCGCATCGCGCACCGCTTGCAAGGCTGCGCCAAAAGGCGACTGGCTCAAGCGGCGCAAGCCCCAAACGCCGAAAAGCGCCAACAAGCACAGGCCCGCATAAAAGCCCCCCCGTGTGTCATCAGCCACCAAGTTCAATCCAATCACGCCGTTGTCGCCACCCGTTAGCCCCACCCATTGGGTGGCCACCGCCCACACCACCTGCGCCAAAGCCAGGGAGAGCATGGCCAAATAAACGCCGCTGCTGCGCACCACGACCGCGCCAAATACCGCCGCCACCGCCAGCGCCAGCAGGCAAGCCGCCGCCAAAGCCAGCGGCAAACCGGTGCCCCAAACGCTATGCGCCAGCGCCGCGCCATAAGCACCCAACGCAAAAAATGCGGCATGGCCAAAGCTGACGAGCCCGCCCAGCGCCATCATGGCTTGCAGGCTGAGGCCAAAAATAAGCAAAATCAGCCCATCCGTGGCCAAAGATTGCCCGTAAGCCCCTGACCACCCCATGGCCAGCATCCCCAAGCCGAGCGTGACGAACACCGCCCATGTCCGCATCTGTCCTTGGGGGGCGCTATTGAATTTTTGGGCGATGTCCTTGGGGCCATCGTCCAGAGGCCGACCCATCAGTCCCGAGGGCCGAAGCGCCAAGACAACGGCCATCGTTAAAAACACCAGCACCAAGGTGGCTTGCGGAAACAAGCTGATGCCCAGCGAGTGAATCAGCCCAATAAGCAGAGCGGCAAAAAAGGCCCCGCCAATGCTGCCCAAGCCGCCCGTGACCACCACCACAAAGGTTTCCACCACCACGTTCACGTCCATCTGCAAGTTGGCGGGTTCACGCGGCAATTGCAAAGCGCCGCCCAGGCCGGCCAAGGCGCAGCCCAGCACCACGGCGCCCAGCATCAAGGGCTTGGGACTGACGCCCAAAGCACCCAACATGGCGCGGTCTTGCGTGGCGGCCCGCAGGCTTTGGCCAAAACGGGTGCGGTGCAATAACAGGTGCAGGCCCAACCAGATTAGCGGACCCAGCGCGATGGTCAGCAACTGGTACTGGGGGAAAAACTCGCCCCACAACTCAACCGAACCTTTGAGCCCCGGAAAGCGTGGCGCAAACACCTCTTCAGGCCCAAAGCCCCAGCGCATGGCATCGTGCAGCGCCAAGGTCAGCCCAAATGTGGCGACCAGCTGGTACAACTCAGGCACACCATAAAGACGCCTTAGCAAGAGAAATTCAGCCACAGCACCCGCCAGACCTGCTACAGCAGCTCCCATAAAAATAGCAAGCGCGTAGAGCCACGCGCTCTCACCCCAAGTCGGGTACCAAATCGTGACCCAATGCGCGGTGAACAGCGCGCCCAACATAAAGAAGCTGCCGTGGGCAAAGTTAACGATGCGGGTGACGCCAAAAATCAGCGTCAACCCCGCCGCCATCAAAAACAAAGTGGTGGCGTAACTCAGGCCGTTCAGGCCCTGAATGGCAATGAAAGTCATCAGTGACGGATGTCTTTAATCCAGCCAGTGCGTAAATTCTTCAACCGGTACGCGAGGGGTTTTAAGGGTGTTCACGACATCGGTTTCATCGGCATAGCCCAGCGCCATGCCGCAGATCAGCATTTCATCTGGACCCGCACCGATGTGCGGCAGAATAATTTTGCCAAACCCGTTCCAGGCCGCTTGGGCGCAGGTGTGCAGCCCATGTCCGCGTGCTGCCACCATGATGCTTTGCAAAAACATGCCGTAGTCCACCAGCGAGCCACGCCCCATGACTTTGTCCATCGTGAACATCAGGCCCACTGGCGCATCAAAAAACTTGTAATTGCGCTGGTGCTGCAGGTGCATTTTGTCTTTGTCAGCTTTGCCAATGCCCAGCAAGCCATACAAACTCCAGCCGTTTTCCCGGCGACGGTCAATATAGGGGCTCACCCATTTCTCGGGGTAATAGTCGTATTCCTCGCGGTACTGAGCGGCCAGTTCGGGGTTGGCACGAATCGCATCGTGCGCCGTGCAGACCTTTTCACACAAGGTGTTGCGGCTACTCCCCTGGAGCACATAGACCTTCCAAGGCTGCGTGTTGGTGCCTGAAGGCGACCGGCTGGCCACTTGCAGCAATTCGTTGAGTGTTTGGCGAGGCACCGGCTGCGCGGTGAAAGCGCGGGCCGACATGCGAGAGCTAATGGCGGCGTCCACCACAGTTTGGGTCATACGAGGGTCTCCAGAGTTGTTTTGAGTTTGGCTGGCAAAGGGCCGGGGCGGCGTGTACTTTTATCCACGTAGACATGTACAAAATGACCTTTGGCGGCGGTGAGTGGCTCGCCTTGGGCAAACAAGCCCACTTCGTAGCGCACGCTGCTGTTTCCCAACTTGGCCACACGAATGCCGGCCTCCACAGTTTGCGGAAAGGCCAGCGGGGAAAAATAGTTGCACTGGGTCTCAATCACCAGACCAATGGTCCCGCCATGCTGAACATCAAGCGCGCCCTCCTCGATGAGGTAAGCGTTCACAGCGGTGTCGAACCAGCTGTAATAGACCACGTTGTTGACGTGTCCATACATATCGTTGTCCATCCAGCGCGTGCCGATGGTGCGAAACACCTTGTAAGCACTGCGCGGCTCGGCTTGAGGCTTGTCATTTTTTGCGTCGGTCATGGGGCTCGATTTTGCCACCGCTGCCAGTAGGCCAGCGCGGTGCGGTAAGTGTTGAGTTGAACCTGCACCGTTTCTTCAATTTTGACGCCATATCCGCCGGCCATCACGAAGGCGACGGGAATGCGACGACTCAAACACCAATCGAAAACGCGTCGGTCCCGAGCCTCCAGTCCATCAAAGCTGAGCTTTAGGCGACCCAGGCGATCGCCCTCAAAGGGGTCAGCGCCTGCCAGATAGATCACCAAGCCCGGCTCAAAGCGGTGGGCCATCTCATCTAGGGCACGGTCCAGAGCCGCCGCGTAGTCAGCATCACCGCAGCCATCGGGCAAAGAGACATCCAGGTCACTGAATTCTTTTTTGAAGGGAAAGTTCTTGTCGCCATGCAAAGACAGGGTGAACACGCTCTCATCACCCTGAAATATGCGGGCTGTGCCGTTGCCCTGGTGCACATCGAGATCAATCACCGCGACTTTGAGGGGCAAACGACGAACCCCCTCGGGCTGGCCAAAACGCGAGGCGCTTCCCCGCCCCCACTCGGCCTGCATGAGGCGCGCCGCCACGGCCACGTCGTTGAACACACAAAAGCCGCTGCCTTGGTCAGCATAAGCGTGGTGCGTACCGCCAGCCAAATTGGCGGCCACGCCCTCTTGCATGGCACTACGAACCGCCGCTATGGTGGCGCCCACCGAGCGGCGCGCCCTCTCGGCCATAGCCGGACTCCAGGGGAAGCCTATCTCGCGCTGCCCCGCTGGGCTGAGGCTACCGTTGGCAATGTCACCAATGTAGGCCGGGCTGTGGGCCAAGGCCAACTCCCCATCGCTGGCACTGGGCGCAGGCAGGAGTTGAACTTCAGGCAAGGCTTGGGCAATCGCGTCTCGTAGCAGGGCGTACTTGGCCATCGGGAAGCGGTGGCCAGGCGGCAGTGGCAAAACGAACTGGTCAGAATAAAAAGCTTTCATGTCAGGATTGTGGCGAAATATCAATAAACCCTGGTTTTAGAATGCCCCTTCTAAAATGCTGCAGCGCAACATAAAACACTTGCATCACAAAATACTCTCTTTATAATTTGTAACATGCTGCACTGCAACATGGCCAGTTTTGAAACTTGGCACCGGCGCAGATACTTTTTACCCTTTCTATATTGGAGATATTTATATGTTGACCGTCGAACAAGTTATGGCCTCAAACAAAGCAAACATCGATACCTTGATGGGCCTCACGTCCAAAGCGTTTGAAGGCGTTGAGAAGATCGTTGAACTGAACCTTTCCGCTTCCAAAGCCGCTTTGGCTGAGTCCGGTGAAAACACCAAATCCATGCTCAGCGTGAAAGATGCTCAAGAGCTGATGGCTCTTCAGTCGAGCTTGCTTCAGCCTTTGGCTGAAAAAACTGCCGCTTACAGCCGTCATCTGTTTGAAATTGCTTCCGGCTCCACCGCTGAGTTGAGCAAGTCCTTCGAAGGCCAAGCTGCTGAAGCCCAAAAGAGCTTTATGGGTTTGGTTGACACTGCGACTAAAAACGCACCTGCTGGCTCTGAGTCCGCTGTTGCCATGATGAAAAGCGCCGTGACTGCTGCCACGACTGCTCTGGAAACCGTTCAAAAAGCGGTCAAACAAGCCACTGAAACTGCTGAAACCAACTTCAAGGCCGCCACAGCGACAGCCGTTGATTCAGTGAAGCCAACTGCTAAAAAGCGTTAATTGATTACTGTCAAGTTCACTTAAAGAACTTGCAGTTAAATTAAATTGAAGCCAAGTAGATAAATCAGGGAAAACCCTGCCATACTTGCGATAAGTTAAGTTTTTTTAGAAACATTTGTTTCTACAGGTTGTCTCCTCGGGTCCTTTCGAAACCTTCTGGTTCAGGGACTCCTTAAGGGCTGGTCGTAAGACCAGCCCTTTTTTTATGCCCCGACCTGAGCTGTCCAAAAGACGCGCCTATGCCGCTCGGGGTGTTCATATGCGGACGAGCCCAATCAACCAGCCGCATTGCCTCATCCAATTTGCACTTGAACTTGGGAGGGAAAGAGTGCACCAGCTGAACTGGAAATTTAGTGCCTCATGCGCATTTTTGAATGGAAATTGGTGCCCCACATCAGGCCCTCATCTGATTTTAATAAGGTCAAAAATTTACCAAAGTAAGTTAAAGTTGTATTATTTATTAATAAATAACAATTTTGACATTGCGCTCAGGTAAATCAAATGAAGTATGACCCTGCAGATCTCCAAGCCGCCTTGAACGGCGTCATGCGTCGCGCGCTGTTGGCGCTGGCCTCGACCTTGTTGTTGTGCAGCGGTTTAGTTCACGCGGCGGCGGCCAATGGTTTACTTAACGACACCGGTCACTTTGACTTCACCAGGGTCTGCTTTGACGGCGCCTTGGAGGGCACTAACGCTTGCACTGGCACATTGGTGGCCAATGGCACGCCTAGCGCCAGCAACAGAGCGACCACCGACTGGGCCTGCACCAAAGACAATGTCACCCAACTTATCTGGTCGCTACAAAGTGGCCAAGGCGACTGGGGCAACTTCGCCAAACTCACCCTCCCCAATGAGCACAACACCTCCAATCGTTGTGGCTTCAACAGTGGCTGGCGCCCGCCGACCCGCAGCGAGCTATTGAGCCTGGTACAAAGAGGGTTGAGCGATGGAACGATTATTGACACCAACTACTTCCCTAGCACGCCAAGCAACTGGTACTGGACCAACGACACTTATGCGCCAGTACCGAATGTCGCGTGGTTCGTCAGCTTTTATGACGGCAACTCGTACACCAACCTCAAGACACTATCGTTTTATGTTCGTCTTGTGCGAAGCGTGAAGTGATTCGGCTCAAACTTGTCTAACTGGTGATTACTTTCAGGTTTAGACAATGCAACCAAACCAATAACACCAGTAGTTGACATTAAATAATTTACGCCTACCTCAATAATTAACAACGAGAGACTGCCATGAACAACACCACAACACGCCCACCACTTCAAGCCTATGAAGAAGCCTATGCAGACTTTGACCTTGGCACCGCACTTTCTGTCCTGTCAAAGGACCCGGCCTTGGGTGTCAATGCTTGTTTCGAATGTTGCGATAGGCATGCGGGCCCACATCGCGTCGCCTTGATATGGGAGGGCCAAAACGGTCAGAGTAAGACCTACACGTTCGATCAACTAAAAGATCTGTCGGCTCAATTTGCCCAGGTATTGGTTGCTTGTGGCGTTCAACCCGGCGACCGGGTTGCGGGATTGCTGCCTCGCACGCCGGAATTATTGATTACTATTTTGGGGACGTGGCGAGCGGGCGCTGTTTATCAGCCGCTATTCACCGCATTCGGATCCAAGGCGATCGAATACCGTGTGCATGCATCCAAGGCCAAGGTACTGGTCACGGATTCGATAAACCGGTCCAAACTGGATGGCATTGAAAACCTGCCCTCCATCATGACCGTATCCGCCTCAGACGCTGAGCCCCTTGTCGCGAGCGACCTCAACTTCTGGTCCGAACTTCAGCGCTGCTCGCCCCTATTCGAACCGGTCTTGCGCCACGCCGATGATGCGTTCTTGATGATGTTCACATCAGGCACCACGGGGCCGGCCAAGCCCTTGTCAGTCCCACTCAAAGCGGTGGCATCCTTTGTCGGCTATATGAACTTTGCGGTTGATTTGCAGCCCTCAGACGTATTTTGGAATATTGCAGATCCGGGTTGGGCTTATGGGCTTTATTACGCAGTCATAGGTCCGCTGGCCATGGGCCACTCCACCATGTTTTATGACGGTGCGTTTTCGGTTGATCAGTTGATCCGATTGATCCAAAAACACAAAATAACGAACCTCGCAGGGTCGCCAACCGCTTTTCGGATGCTCATTGCTGCGGGACCGGAGTCGGTGGAATGCATCAAAGGAAGCCTTCGCGTGGTGAGCAGCGCCGGTGAACCCCTTAATCCCGAAGTGATTCGTTGGTTTGCGAAGCATCTGGCGGTGACGATCAGCGATCATTACGGCCAGACAGAATTAGGCATGGTTTTGTGCAATCACCACGGGCTCAGTCACCCAGTTCATATGGGCTCTGCAGGCTTTGCCACCCCAGGGTATCGGGTTGTCGTACTTGATGATGAGGGGGCTGAACTATCGAGCGGCAAGCCAGGCGCCCTGGCCCTGGATCGCGCTCGATCTCCGCTCTTTTGGTTCACAGGCTACGAAGGCATGGCAACACCGTCGCTTGGCGCCGCTTACTACCTGAGTGGTGACATGGCAGAACTGAACCCGGACGGAAGTATCAGCTTCGTCGGGCGAGCGGACGACGTCATCACGTCGTCCGGTTACCGTATCGGCCCCTTCGATGTGGAGAGCGCCTTGCTAGAGCATCCTGCCGTCGTCGAAGTTGCTGTGATTGGAAAACCTGACCCGGAACGCACTGAAATTGTGAAGGCGTTTGTTGTCTTGCGCGCCCAGATTTTGCCAACAGCCGAGCTTTCAGAGGAACTACGGCTTTATGTGAAAACCCGCCTATCCGCCCACGCCTATCCGCGTGAAATCGAGTTCGTCAAAGACTTGCCCAAAACCCCGAGTGGAAAGATCCAGCGCTTTTTGTTGAGAAACATGGAAAAAGCCAAATAGCAAGCTGGCAAGACCAGGTGTATGAACACCTGTCATGCTCAGGGCTGGCCGCAAGATCAGCCCTTTTTCATGTCACGTTCAGGACTGTCCGCAATCCCCGCCCTGGTTTTGTTCGCCATAATTCTTAAATGACAAAACCCAATCACCTAGAAGCCTGGCTCGCCCAAGAGCAAATCGTTCGCAACGCCTTGACCGCTGGGGTCGGACCCGGAGTAGCGCAGCGCGACCAAATTGCCGACAAAACAGGGCTGGAGGTGATGCAGGCCATGTTGCGGGGTGAGTTGCCTTTTCCCACGATTGCACAAACGCTGGACTTCACCATCGTGGAAGTCGCGCCAGGACAGGCCATTTTTCAAGGCACGCCAGGCGCGGCGCACCTGAACCCGATGGGCACGGTGCATGGCGGCTGGTTTGCCACCCTGCTCGACTCAGCGCTGGGCTGCGCGGTGCACACCAAAATGGCGCCCGGCCAGGGCTACACCACGGCTGAACTGAGTGTGAATATCGTGCGAGCCTTGACGCCCAAGGTGCAACGAGTGCGGGCTGAGGGCAAGGTCATACATTGCGGGCGCCAACTGGCCACGGCAGAGGCTCGCTTGGTGGGTCCGGACGGCACGCTCTACGCCCATGCCACCACGACCTGCCTGGTGTTTGAAATTCCACCACAATCAACGCTATGAGATTTCTACACACCATGCTTCGCGTTGGCAACCTTCAACGCTCGATTGATTTCTACACCCAGGTCTTGGGCATGAAACTGCTGCGAACCTCGGAAAACCCAGACTACAAGTACACGCTGGCCTTTGTGGGCTACGGCACCAACCCCGAACACGCCGAGCTTGAACTCACCTACAACTGGGGCGTCGAGTCTTATGAGATGGGCACTGCGTTTGGGCACATAGCACTAGGTGTGCCTGATGCCTATGTTGCCTGTGAAAAAATCAAGGCCGCCGGCGGCAACGTGACCCGCGAAGCCGGCCCCGTCAAAGGCGGCAGCACCGTGATTGCCTTTGTGACGGACCCCGATGGTTACAAAATCGAGCTCATCCAGCGCGCGGAGTACGCCGAAGGCGCTGGCCTGCGTTAAAGCCTCTAGAAGACCCCCATCGCCCGGACTCCGTCGCTGCGAGCGTAGCGCGGCAGTCCACCGTCGAGCGTCAAAAACGAAGTCATAGACTACCGCGCTCCGCTCGCAGTGACAGGGGAAAGTAAGTGCAATGACGAGGAAGTGCGTAGTGCTGAGTCGTTACAACTTTTTTGTATCCAGTGCCAACTGGGTAATGCGCGCCCAGTCCCCCGCTTGCAAGGCGTCTGCGGGCACCAGCCACGAGCCGCCCACACACACCACATTGGGCAGTGCCAAAAAGTCCGGCGCGTTCAGCAAGGTCACGCCGCCGGTTGGGCAAAACTTCACGTCAAAAAACGGGCCGCTCCAGGCTTTCAGCATGGCGGGTCCGCCGGCTTGCATGGCGGGGAAAAATTTGAGTTCGGTGAGGCCATCTTCCTGAGCCATCATGATCTCGCTGCCTGTGGCCACGCCGGGCAACAGGGCCAAACCAGCATCGCGACACGCCTGACCCACTGCATGGGTGTAACCGGGGCTGACAGCAAAACGGGCGCCAGCATTCGCTGCGGCTTGGGCATCGGACTTGGTGCGCACGGTGCCAGCGCCAATCACGGCCTCGGGCACCTCGCGGGCAATGGCTTCAATGCAGGCCAGCGCTTGCGGCGTGCGTAGCGTGACTTCCAGCATGCGAATGCCACCGGCGACCAAGGCGCGGGCCATCGGCACGGCGTGGGCCACGTCGTTCAAAACGATCACAGGGATAACGGGGGCGTCCTGCATCACTTGCAGGGCGGTGAATTTTTGGCGTGTGCTCATGGCTTACTTTTTCAAAATATTAAGGGGCAGGCATTAAAGCCAGCTACAGGCGCCAGCTTCGGCAGCCAACGCATTACGGCGCATACCGGCAAACAGTTCGCGGCCCATGCCAAGACCGTTGGCATCAACCAAAGCCTCGGGCATGACCGCCAGTGGGCGGGCATCCCATTCAGCAGCACTGACCAGCACTTGCAGGGTGCCGGCAGTGCCATCCAGACGAATGACATCGCCATCTTGCACCTTGGCCAAGGGGCCACCGGCGGCGGCTTCGGGTGAGACGTGAATGGCGGCAGGCACTTTGCCTGAGGCGCCGCTCATGCGTCCATCGGTCACCAGCGCGACTTTAAAGCCTTTGCCTTGCAGCACGGCCAGCGGTGGCGTGAGCTTGTGCAGCTCAGGCATGCCGTTGGCTTGCGGGCCTTGCCAGCGCACCACGCAAATCACGTCACAGTCCAACTCACCGGCGCTGAAGGCCAGATGCAAGGCTTCTTGCGAGTCAAACACGCGCGCAGGCGCTTCAATGATGTGCAGATTTTCAGGCACAGCAGACACCTTGATCACACTGCGACCCAAGTTGCCTTTGAGCAACTTGAGGCCACCGGTGGCGCTGAAAGGCTTACTTGCCGGGCGAACGACGCTATCGTCTTTCGATGCGCCAGCGTCAACCCACTGCAAACCACCTGCACTATGGGCCTCAGGAATGCCAGTAAATTCACGCAAGCCCCCTGCCCGCACGGTGAGCACATCGGCGTGCATGAAGCCGGCATCCAGCAGCTCGCGAATCACAAAGCCCGGGCCGCCTGCGGCTTGAAACTGGTTCACATCGGCACTGCCGTTGGGGTACACGCGGGTCAGCAAGGGCACCACGTCTGACAAGGCAGAGAAATCGTCCCAGTCAATGACGATGCCCGCAGCGCGGGCCACCGCCACCCAATGGATCAGGTGGTTGGTGGAGCCGCCCGTGGCCAGCAAGGCCACCATTGCGTTCACGATGCAGCGCTCGTCCACCACCAGGCCAATGGGGGCAAAGCGGCGAGCCTTGATATCACCCAACACGGTGCGCACGGCCTCGCGGGTGAGTTCTTCGCGAATGCCTTCGCCAGGGTTGATGAAAGCAGTGCCCGGCACATGCAGGCCCATCGCTTCCAGCAGCATTTGGTTGCTGTTGGCAGTGCCGTAAAACGTGCAGGTGCCGGCGCCGTGGTAGGCCTTGGACTCGGCTTCCAACAGCTCAGAGCGCCCCACCAAACCCAAAGCGGCTTTTTCACGCACCTTGGATTTTTCGTTGTTGGAAAGGCCCGAGGTCATGGGACCGGCTGGAATAAACACCGTGGGCAAGTGGCCAAAGTGCAGCGCGCCAATCAAAAGGCCGGGCACAATTTTGTCGCACACGCCCAGCATCACCGCGGCGTCAAACACGTCGTGGCTTAAGGAGACGGCAGTGGCCATGGCGATCACATCGCGTGAGAACAAACTGAGTTCCATGCCCGGCGTGCCTTGTGTCACACCATCGCACATGGCGGGCACGCCACCGGCGACCTGCGCGGTGGCACCGTGTTTGCGGGCCTCGTTTTTGATGACATCGGGGTAATGCTGCATCGGCGCGTGAGCCGACAACACGTCATTGAACGCCGTGACGATGCCAATATTGGGGGCTTTCTCAGCCACCACACGTAACTTGTCGTTAACCGGTAAGGCGGCAAAAGCATGCGCGACATTGGCGCAACCCAGACGCTCGGCACCGGGTTTGCGGTTGGCCGCCAGTGCCAGACGGGCCAAATAGGCGCTGCGCGTCGCTTGGCTGCGCTCGCGAATTCGTTGAGTGACCGCGTCTACGGTGGAATGAAGTTTCATGAAAATGTCCAAAGGTTGTAACAAAATTACATCCTTGATCTTACGCTTCAGACCGGCTCATTAAGCGGTCAAAAGTTACAAACGGGTTACCAAACGTTGATTGAGGTATTTTTGGGCGGCAGCGAGATCATCCACCGTGTCAATATCCATGATGCAGCCGGGGTCAGTCACTATTAATTCAATAGCTTGGTTAGCAAGAATAACGGAGGCTGCACCCTTATTTCCGCTTAAATTCAATAGCGCATCCCGGCAACGGGCTGAAAAACCCACCGGGTGCCCGCGCTGCCCTTCAAAGACCGGCACCACCACCTCATGGCCTCTCCGTGCAGCGGCCACCGCGCGCAAGGTGTCGCTTTGAATCAAGGGTAAATCTGCGGGCAAAATCAGCCAGCCCGAGGCATCCGCGCTGGCCCGCACAGCGGCGGCAATCGAGTCGCCCATACCGGGGTGCCCGCCATCTTCAAGGTGCCAAGGCAAACCACTGGCGCGCACAGCGTCCAGTGTGTGCTGCAAAACAGACTTCCCCGCCAATTGAGCGTGTAGTTTGTGGGTGGTTCCGCCAGAGGCTAAAAACCGCTCCCCTCGCCCAGAAGCCAAAATAATGACGGTAGGCTGCACGACGTTGATCAGGAGAGCGCGCAACCCGCTGTGGCTGCGGTTTCGCGCACCGCGTTGGCGCCGCCTGTCACGCCATTCTTGACCTGCACGATTTCAGCAATGATCGACACCGCAATTTCGGCAGGCGTTTTGGCGCCCAAGGCCAAACCGACCGGACCATGCAAACGAGCCAGCTCGGTGGGCGACAAATCAAAATGCTCGGCCAAACGCTGCTTGCGGGTTTCCTGATTGCGCCGAGAGCCTAGGGCGCCGACGTAAAAGGCGCTGGACGTCAGGGCTTCAATCAAAGCCATGTCGTCCAATTTGGGGTCATGCGTGAGGGCCACGATGGCCGTGTGGGCGTCAGGATGCATCTCGCGCACCACATCGTCGGGCATGCCTTCAAGTCGGCGAATATCGGGCGCACCGCTCATGAGCGTGGCGGCGTACTCTTCGCGCGGATCGCAGACCAGCACTTCAAAGTCCAGCATACTGGCGATTTGAGCCACCGCTTGGGACAACTGACCAGCCCCAATCAACAAGAGCCGCCATTTGGGGCCAAACACCGTGGTGAGCGTAGAGCCGTCAAAAGCTATTTCCTGGCCACGACGGGCCGGTGAGAGTTGAACGGCGCCACTGACCAAGGTCAGGGTGCGCGCCACCAACTGGTGGTTGGCGGTGCTGTCCAATAGCTGGGCGACCCAGGTAGTATCAAGGACCGGCTCTTGCACCAGGCGCAAGGTGCCGCCACAAGGCAGACCAAAACGAGTGGCCTCTTCCTTGCTAACGCCATAGGCGATCATGTCTGGCTTGCCCAAGGCTGGCTCGCCTTTGGCCAGGTCTTTGAAGCTGGCTTTGGTACGGGCAATCAGGTCGTCTTCTACGCAACCACCCGACACCGAACCGCTGACCACGCCATCGTCGCGCACGGCCAAGAGTGCACCCGGTGGACGCGGGGCACTGCCCCAGGTTTCCACCACGGTGACCAAGGTGACGGCATGGCCTGCTTGACGCCAGGCCAGGACGTCGCCTAAAACACGGAGATCCAGACTTTCCATTGCTTACCTTTTAAAGCCCCCGGTTAAGGGGGCAGTCACGTTTTAAGCCTGCGCAATGGCTTGCGCATTCATCGGCAACTTGCGCACGCGCTTGCCGGTGAGTGCGGCCAGCGCGTTGGCAATGGCAGGCACCACCAGCGCGGTGGCGGGCTCGCCAATGCCGCCGGGCTTCTCGGTGCTCTTGACCAACACGATGTCAATCTTGGGCGAATCACTCATGCGCACCACCGGGAAGTTATGGAAGTTGGTTTGCTGCACGCGACCTTTGTCCATCGTGATCTCCTGCATCAAACCGGCGCCCATACCAAACACAATGCTGGACTGGATTTGAGCCTCCACTGTATCCGGGTTCACCATGTGGCCCACATCGGCCGCGACAGTGACCTTGTGCACCTTGATCTGACCGTCTTTCATGGACACCTCGGCCACCTGAGCCATGTAGGAATCGTAACCCTCCATCAAGGCGATACCGTGGGCGTGACCCGCTGGCAGCGGCTTGCCCCAACCCGCTTTTTCAGCGGCCATTTTCAGCACATTGGCGTAGCGTGGCTTGTTTTTAAGCAAAGCCATGCGGTAAGCGTAAGGATCTTTGCCTGCGGCCTTGGCCAGCTCGTCCATGAAACTCTCGTTGGCAAACGCGTTCATGTTGTGGCTCACCGCGCGCCAGTAACCGACCCTAAAGCCGGTGTCACGAATCACCAGGTCATGCTGGGTATTGGCAATTTCATAGCCGGGCACGGCAGCTTCAGCCATGAATGGATCAAACGTCTCTGCCGGCAAGCCAAAAGCGCGCTGCGTGACCGATTGCGAGGTCACCTTGAAGTGCATGGCCACCGGATTGCCCGATGCATCCAGACCGGCCTTGAGGTGGTTGACCCCCATGGGACGGTAGAAGTCATGCGTCATGTCTTCTTCACGCGACCACAGCAGCTTGACGGGCTTGCCCACTGCCTTGGAAATTTGAGCCGCTTGAACAATAAAGTCCAATTCCAGGCGTCGGCCAAAACCGCCACCGAGGAAAGTAGTTTGCAGGGTGATGTCCTCAGGCTTCAAGCCCAAAGCACCAGCCACGGCGCCCTGCGCCCCTTGCTGGAACTGAGTAGGCCCCACCAGCAGGCACTTGCCATCTTTGAAACTGGCCGTAAAGTTCATCGGCTCCAAAGGCGCGTGCGCCTGCATGGGGCTGACGTAAACCGCCTCGATGACCTTGGCGGCGGACTTCATGGCACCCGCCATGTCCCCCACGGGCTTGCCAATAGGCAGCACTTTGCCGGATTCTGCGGCCTGCAGGTTGGCAGCCAGCATGTTGGTGTGGTCGATCGCGGCCACAGCGCCTTCGTCCCAAGTGACCTTGAGGGTTTCAAGCGCTTTTTTGGCGCGCCAGTAGCTGTCAGCCACCACCGCGACGCCATCCGGCACTTCAACGACTTGAATCACGCCGGGCATCGATTTGGCCTGGGCGGAATCGACGCTCGTGGCCTTGCCGCCTATGACGGGGCATTGCAGGATGGTGGCATACACCATACCGGGTAATTTGACGTCGATACCAAACTCTGCTGTCCCGTTGACCTTGGCAGGGCTATCCAGACGCAAGGTGCGCTTGCCGACAATTTTGAAGTCTTTCGGGTCTTTTAAAGCGACCTTTTCGGGTACGGGCAGCTTGGCAGCATCAGCAGCCAGGGAGCCGTAGGTGGCTTTTTTGCCATTGGCGCCCAGCACCATGCCCTTTTCAGCACGCAGGGTGCTGCGGTCAACATTCCATTGGGCCGCTGCTGTGCTGATGAGCATCTCGCGGACTTGCGCGCCGCCGGTCCGAAGCTTCTCCCAGCCATCCCGCACGGAGGTGGAGCCA
>CANBUY010000046.1 GCA_947372745.1 Comamonadaceae bacterium
GGCGGCATCCGCGAGCACGGCGACATTGCCAAGTCCATCCGCTTTGGCGCCACGATGGTGATGATTGGCTCTATGCTGGCAGGCCACGAAGAAAGCCCGGGGCAAACCGTGGAAGTGGACGGCAAACTGTTCAAGGAATACTACGGCTCAGCAAGCGACTTCAACAAGGGCGAATACAAACACGTCGAAGGCAAACGCATTTTGGAACCCATCAAAGGCAAATTGGCCGAGACCCTGATTGAGATGGAACAAGACGTGCAAAGCTCCATCAGCTACTCAGGCGGTAAAAAGCTGATGGACATCCGCAAGGTGAACTACGTCACACTGGGCGGCGACAACGCCGGGGAACATTTATTGATGTAAAGCCAATGTGGGGGCAGACGCCGTCTGCCCCTCTCAACTTACGCCAGCAAGGTGTTGGCCAACTGGTTCAGTCGGTGTCCCGGTTGAACCAGGGCATCCAAAATACTGAAGTGATTCAGGCCTGGTAAAACTTCAGCCACGGGCACCACCCGCTGGCCCCAAGCCTGTTGAATCAAGGCGTTGTGCTGCACAAAGGCGGCACTCTCAGCCCCGCCAGCCACACTATTGAGCACACCTCGCCCACCGACAACCTGCGGCCGAGGCAACCAAGCCGGGCTGGTTTTTTTAACCTGCGCCGGCGTCAAGCGCAGGGAATCCTGCAAAAACGGCGCCCTCCGGATGGATTCAAGCTCGTACAAACCGGAGATCGACAAGGCATTTTTCAACAGGCGCACGGGCAAATCAGGCGACACCGCCTTCCATTGGCAGGCCAACATCATGGCGGCCAAATGGCCCCCGGCTGAATGGCCCACCACAGTGATTCGTTTCGGGTCACCCCCGTGCTCGGCAATGTGGCGATAGACCCAGGCCAGCGCTTTCACCATTTGCATCGTGATTTGAGGAATCGTCACCGCCGGACATAGGGCGTAATTGGGCACCACCACACAGGCGCCTGACTGGTTAAAACTCGGCGCAATAAAGGAGTGGTCAGACTTATCCAGAGACCGCCAGTACCCGCCATGAAGAAAAACCAACACCGGCGCTTGGGGCTTTGTGGCTGGAAAAATATCCAGCGCCTCGTTAGGCCCCTCACCGTAAGGCACATCCAATTTACAAAGAGGATTTTTCCGGGCACTGTCAGAAGCTTGGGCCCATCGGGTGAAGTACTGCCCAAAGTCAGGCACCAAAGCACGGTTGTTGTATTGCGCGTCCATCAAGATTCCATTAATCACTCATCGTTGAACCTGGAAGGAAAGGTAAATCCCTTACGCGGGTTTTGGTGAGCTTGAACCAGGCGTTTGCCAGAGCGGGGGCAAAGGTGGGCACCCCCAATTCACCGACACCACCAATGGCTCGGCTTCTGTCAAATGTACCGGAAATAATGGAGACTTTGACATCAGGGGCCTCCTTCAGCAAAGTCATACGGTTGGTATTAAAGTTAGCCGCTTGAGCCACACCGTTTATGAATGTTTGTTGGCCGTACAAAGCTGCGTTCATGCCATGAATGACACCGCCCATCAGCTGGGCTTCGACCTGATCAGGATTGACGCAAATACCGCAGTCTATAGCGATCCATACTCTGGTAACTATGGGACCTACTGAGCCTTTTTTGACTTCAACAACCTGCGCGCAGATGCTGCCAAAAGCCGTTCCTATGGCGATGCCTTTGGCCGTGCCGGCGGGTCCAGGAGAACTCCAACCCGAAGAATTAGCAGCAGTTTCCAAAACGGTCATCCAGCGCGAATCCGCGAGTTGATTACGTCTATACAAATAGGGGTCAACACGAGCAGCAGCAGCAGCTTCATCCATCGCGGACTCTACCGCAAAGGTGTTGATAGAAGCACCAACAGAGCGCCAGAAGCCCACAGGAATTGGAGAGCCATGCATCACGTACTCAGTCAGGCGAGCGCCAAAGTTGTAGGGTAGGTCTTGTGATGCTTCATAGCCCTGACTGTCGCCTTTGGCGGTCAAGCTGTAACCCCTCTGATTCAACAGGGAGGGTGAGACGTTTCGGTAAATCCATCCATTAATGAAGGAGCCGGTACCCAGTCCGACCTGTACTCTAACCGCGGCCATAGGACGGTATAAATCATGAGTGAAATCTTCTTCACGAGGCCACATTAACTTGACGGGGCGATTAATCGCCATGGCCACTTGCACGGCTTGACTAATGAAATCCATCTCTATTTTGCGACCCAAACCACCACCCAAGAAGGTCGTGTTTATGGTGATTTTTTCGACCGCCAAACCTGTCAGTGTGGCCACCAGACTTAAGGCTGTTTTAGCCGCCTGTGTGGGCGCCCAAACCTCGCAAGAGACACCCACCAAGTAGTTCACTGTGCAATTGACAACTTCCATGCAGGCGTGCGCAACATAGGGCAAGGTGTAGGTGAGGTCAAGTTTTTTTGTCGAAGCATTGATGGCTGCGACTGGGGTTCCACTGCTCTCGACCGTATAGACGGTACCTGGCACATGTGCGCCTGAATAAAGCGTGCCACCCCTCAGAAGAACTTGCGCATCACTCTTGAACTGAGTGGTGTTGAGTTGGCCCCTATTAGATGGCAATGACCAAACAGGTTTGAGTTGCTTGGCCAGACGCATGGCATCCCATGTAGTGTCAGCCACCACGGCAAGGGCATTGACATTCCCAACCGCATCCAAACCGCGCCCAATCCCGGCTACAACACGCGTTGGCACCACAGCAAGCGCTCCTGATGGACGGGCGGGCGTTCCGTTGAGTACGCCACCGAAGGTGGGCGAATGCTTGATCACGGCATACACCATGTTTGGGATCCGAACATCAATGCCATAAACCGCACTACCATCAACCTTGAGCGGAATGTCTTGGCGTGCGACTGCCCTGCCGATGTACTTCATTGCCCCTTCGGCCACCAGAGTGGCACCCGTCGGGACGGGTAGGGTTGCGGCAATATTGGAAACCTGGCCATAGGTACGCTGCTGACCACCAACTATGTTGGTCACAACACCGTTTTGAATGACGTAATTATTTCGATTGCTATCCCCGATGTCCCGCATGGCTGCTGAAATCAACATCTCACGAGCGGCCGCACCGGCATCACGGATTTTCCAAAAATAATTTTTGATCATGCCGCTACCGGCGGTGTTGATTGAGGCCCCAATCGGCGCCGGCACAGCAAGTGAGGGTTTGCTCGTGATCACCTGAACTCTTGCAGGGTCAACTATGAGTTCCTCACACAGTGCGGCCGCCAGGCCCTGAGCGGAGCCTTGACCCATGTCGGCCGTACCTATAGATAAGGTGATGCTGTTGTCACTACCCACGCTCAGCCAAAGGTTCACCTGGGTTCGACTCACTGCACTGTGTACCTCATCAACACCCAAGCCAAATCCAAGTACCAGCCCACCGGCAGCCGAGCTTGACGTCACCAAAAAATCACGACGGTTGAATTTTTGCATCATGTCACTCCTCACAGTCCGATGACAGCTTTTTTCATGCGCTGATAGGTACCGCAGACACAAATGTTGTTGATGGCTTTACCGATTTCTGCGCCATGTTTACCGCTGTTCATGGCCCCGGTTACTTTCATCAAAACACCAGACTGGCAGTAGCCACATTGAGGAACTTGGTTATTGATCCAAGCCACTTGCGCTGGATGGCTTTTATTGGCTGACAAGCCCTCTATGGTTGTAATGCGCTTGCTCGCGGCTGATGACACACTTAAATCACAGGACTTCTCAGGCTGACCGTTGACCAACACAGTGCAAGCACCACAAATCTCGATCCCGCAACCGTACTTGGTACCCGTCAGGCCCAGTACATCCCGCAACACCCATAGCAAGGGCATATCGGCACTGGAAACAGAGACGTTGTAGTCCTTGTTGTTCACGTTGAGGTTGTAATTTGGCATATCTATTCCCTAAGTTGCATGAATCATTGCTACGGATAAACTTTGAGCTCGACCAAAATCACTTAACTATTATCAATAGTTTTACATTTATAATTTTTTATTAATTGGTAAATAAAATAAATATATCTAAGCGATGGTAAAAATATTTTTTAGAAAGTGAGATATCAAGTTCAGATTAAAAGTGTAAAACCAAAAAAAGAAAGTTTTTTATAATGAAAAACTTTTTTACTAAAATACGCTGGATATTATTTATCTGTGTTGTATAAATACTGCGCTATGAGTTGAAAAAGGGCAGAGTGACTTTTACAGTCATCTGCTAGGCCTCATCTATTTTTGCCAAAATAGTGCTGACTCTCCACCTGACAAGGTACTACTTAGGCGATTATCAAACTCAGAGATTGATACCAATATTGATCGAGATAAAATTTCACCAAAATTCACGACTACCTTAAAGGTTAGTCCTGTGTTAAACGTTTTGGCACGCGGCGGGAAGCCGCTTGTTCAATCGCACCAAAAATACTATTACCTGCACGGTCAAACATCTCAATTCGCACCGTATCGCCAAACTTCAAATAAGGGGTTTCTGGTTTGCCGGACTCAATCGTCTCGTACATCCGTACTTCAGCCAGACAGCAGTAGCCCACGCCGCCATTCGCAATCGACGAGCCATTGAGGTCACCTTGTTTATTGGAAACCGTGCCCGAGCCGATGATGGAGCCCGCCTCCATTTCTCGCGTTTTGGTGACATGCGCCACCAACTGCGGGAAGTTGAAGATCATGTCCGTCCCCGCATCGGGCTGACCAAATAGCTGGCCATTAATATGCACGGTGAGTGGTCGATGCACCCGGCCATCTCGCCAGTCTGCCCCAAGCTCATCGGGCGTGATCGCCACCGGACTGAAGGCCGTAGCAGGCTTGGACTGCAAAAACCCAAAGCCTTTAGCCAACTCAGATGGAATCAGATTTCGCAAAGAGACATCGTTGACCAGCATCAGCAGCCGAATAGCGCGTGCGCATTCGGCAGTTGTCGCGCCCAAGCGCACATCGCCAGTGATCACTGCGACTTCAGCCTCCAGATCAATGCCCCAATCCTCAGACAAGGCAAGCATCGGATCGCGTGGCCCCACAAACGAATCAGAGCCACCCTGGTACATCAAGGGGTCGGTCCAGAACTCAGGAGGCAATTCAGCGCCGCGTGCCCGACGCACCAGTTCCACATGGTTCACATAAGCCGAGCCGTCCGCCCATTGATAGGCACGCGGTAATGGTGAGTGGCAAAGTTCAGGGTCAAACGGAACAACATCATTGAAGGCGCCACTGTTGAGGGCTTCGTAGACTTGGTGCAATTGAGGCTCGCAGGCCTCCCAGTTATCCAAAGCAGCTTGAAGCGTTTGGGCAATGGCGGACACCGCTCGGCAATGCGTGAGGCTTCGATTAACGACGACCAGCGTGCCGTCGCGCCCGCCTTGTTTGAGGGTGGCAAGTTTCATTCGACTTATTCCCCAGCGAAGCTGCCGTCATGCATCCAGCGCGCGTGTTGCGGTGCCTTTTTGGTTAGAGCCCATTCGTTGAGCATGTCCCACTTGGCTTCGTCTAGCATTTTGGCCATCTTCGGGGTGCCTGTGTTGGCGCATAGCTCCAGGCGGTGGCCGCTGGGGTCAAAGAAGTAAATTGACTTGAAGATGGTGTGGTCGGTGGGACCGATCACCTCAATGCCGTCGGCTTCCAGTCGGGCTTTGGCCTGCAGCATGACATCGACCGATTCGACCTGTAAAGCCAAATGTTGCGTCCACAGCGGGGTGTTGAGGTCGCGCCCCATCGGGGGCTGAGTGGGCAACTCAAAGAAGGCCAGCACGTTGCCGTTGCCGGCATCGAGAAACACGTGCATATACGGGTCGGGCGCTTTTGTAGAGGGCACTTCGTTCTCGGCAATCGCCAGGATAAAGTTCATGTTGAGGTACTTGCCGTACCACTCAACCGTTTCCTTGGCGTCCTTACAACGGTAGGCGACGTGGTGGATTTTTTGGATTTTCATATGAGTTTCTTTCGCAAAAAATTTAGACGCCTTGGCGAGCAATGTTCATCGCTTCGCGCAGCACGGACAGGTCACCAATGTGGTTTGACAGGAGCAGCACCAACTTGGCGTTGACCAGCGAACTTTGCTCGTCGCTCAGGTCGCGGTGGGTGTCGATCAGGGCTTCGTAAAAATCATCACCAGGCGTGTAGGCCTGAAAATAACGCTTACCGGGCTCAGAGAGATTGGGCGTCAGGGTGAGAGTCATGGTCGGCTCCTTATTGGGTAGTGGAGGTGGCACGGGCAAGTGCAGCTTTGACCGCCAGTGCGTCAAAGTTGCGCCAGCGTGCGGCAACGTGCTGGTCCGGGCGGATCAAATAGGTCGTGCCAGGCCGGGCATCAAAGCGCTCGGCAAACCGGTTCTTTGCATCCACAAAAACGCGCAGACCCTCAAAGGCCGTGCCCGCTTTGCTCGACACCAACACCACTTCAATCGGAATCGGAGCATCAGCCAAGGACTTGTAGGCCCGGGCGGTGGCAGCATCAACTTGTGACAGATCGTTCACCATCACCATCGCCATGAACTGCTTGCCCACGCGATCGAGCAACCAGAAGTTGTTGCCATCCTCATGCATGGGCGCGTCATCCATGGCCGCACCGGGCACCATGTTGCCGGAGAACTCGGAGGCATCCGGTGTATTCAGACTCGACTCAGCCAGCACCGTAGGCACCGAAAGGCGTCCTGAATTGACCAGCGCCCGCGCAAAAGCATGGTCGCGTGCCAGCGTCAGAGTTGCATTTCTAAAGGTCAGTGACATCTTGCTTTTGGGCGTGATGAAGTCAGTGGAGCGGGTTGAGTTTTGCAGGTTGTCGTCTGCCGCAAACACGCGTTCTTCTGAGTAACTGTCCAGCAAACTTGAGGGCGCTTTGCCTTCAATTACCAGTTTTAGCTTCCAGCACAGGTTGTCGGCATCCTGAATGCCCGAGTTGGCACCCCGTGCGCCAAAGGGCGAGACCTGGTGCGCCGCATCGCCCACAAACAGCACGCGCCCATGGGTAAAGTTGTTCATGCGCCGGCACTGAAAGGTGTAAACGCTGACCCACTCCAACTCAAACTCGCGGTCGTCCCCCAGCATAGCCTTGATGCGAGGAATGACGTTTTCCGGTTTCTTCTCTGTTTCCGGATCGGCTTGCCAACCCAATTGAAAGTCGATGCGAAATACATTGTCAGCCTGACGGTGCAGCAGCACCGACTGCCCCGGATGGAAAGGGGGGTCAAACCAGAACCAGCGTTCGGTCGGGAAATCCGCCTTCATCACCACATCGGCAATGAGGAAGCGGTCCATGAACACCTTGCCGTCCACCTCCAGGTTCATCAGGCGTCGGATGCCGCTGCGCGCGCCATCGGCCACGATCAGCCAATCGGTCTCCAGGCTGTAGATGCCGTCAGGTGTTTCGACCTGCAGGGTGGCGCCATGACCCTCCGGGTTGACCGATACCACTTTGTTTTTGAACCGCAGATCCAAATTGGGTAATTGCTTGGCCCGCGTGATCTCGTATTCCTCCAGGTAATACTGCTGCAGGTTGATCATGCCGGGGCGTTTGTGGTCATCTTGCGGGCGCAGGTTGAAGTTATAAACTTCTTCCTCGTTAAAAAAGGTGCGCCCAACATTCCAGCTCACGCCTTTGTCCACGCATTTATCACCCAGGCCCAATCGGTCTAAAACTTCCAGCGTGCGCTTGGCATAACAAACCCCGCGCGAACCGAGCGACACCGTGTTGTCATCATCGAGCACCACCACCGGTACGCCCGATTGCGCCAAATCAATCGCAGCCGCCAGACCTACAGGACCCGCGCCCACGATCACGACGGGATAGCGTTTTTTCTCAGCGCCACTTTGCTCTGGCGGACGCACGTAGGCGTAACTCGAATATTGGTAGGTACTCAACATGGCTGTTGGCGGTCTGTTTTTAATTACGCAGCGGTCTGCAGCGCGTGCCACATTTCCTGGTCGCGCTCAGCCGTCCAGATGCGGGGGTGCTTGATGCCACTGGCTTCGTCCACCGCACGCGTCACGTCAAACGGCAGGCAATGCTCATAGATAAAGACCTGGCCAAATTTAGGGTCCATCGCCTTGCGGCAATGCGCCATGGCCTGGTTCAGGTTCATGTTTTGGGCCACGGCTTCTTTGGCGGAGCTCAGCAGCGTGGTCACAAAATCGCGGGTGTAGGCCAAGCCTTCCTGAACACGCTGTGGACCGACCAAAGCTGGACCGCGGCCAGGCACCAATTTTTCAGCCTGCAGTGCCGCCAGTGCATCGAGCGTGGCAGGCCACTCTGCCAACTGGGCGTCGCCGGTATAGCAGGCGGCATCGGCTTCGACCAGATCGCCCGAGAACAATACTTTCTCTGAAGGCACCCAGACCACGGTGTCGCCCTTGGTGTGGCCGGCGCCCAAATGCATGATCTTTACTTCAAGCTTGCCCATCCACAGCGTCATGCTGTCCTTGAAGACCAGCGTCGGCCAGGTGAGACCGGGGATGGAGTCAAAGGCGTCAAACAGGCGGGGGAAGCGTTCGTACTCAGACTGCATGTCTTGTGCGCCACGTTCCACAATCATCTCGTAGGTCCCTTGGCTGGCAATGATCTCCTGCATGCCGGCTTCTTTGTAGCCGGAGGCGCCCAACACGCGCACGGCGTGGTAGTGCGACAGCACCACGTACTTGATGGGTTTGTCAGTGATCTTGCGAATCTCGGCAATCAGGCTTTGCGCCATGACTGGGGTGGCCAGTGCATCGCAAATCAGCACCGAATCCTCGCCAATGATCACGCCAGTATTGGGATCGCCCTCAGCGGTGTAGGCCCAGCAGTGCTCGGACATCTGCGCAAAGGTGGTCTTTTTAACTTCCAGGTCGGCCTGGGAAGCGAATTTCTTGGTCATGGTTTTCCTTGGTTAAATGCTGATATTTTTATTTAAGCAACACGTGTCTGTCCACCGTTCATGCCTCGATTGGATGGGCATCATGTTCGGATATGCTTGTATTCTGAAATACAGAACTAGTTCTGTCAATATAGATTTGCAAAAAAATACCTTGTTGAATGCAAATTACAACAAGGTACTCTCAGCAGTGATCTGCTGTTATGGCTTATTGACACCTCCAGCATAGCCAAGACGTAAGGAAAGTTGCTCTGCAGAACGCTTGAGTGCAGTGACCACTGGCCCAGCCAAGGACAAATCAATCATTTCCTTGACCCCTATGGCCAGCAAAGAGAGCGTGATTTCACCTTGGGCATTGAATACAGGCGCAGCCACGGCAGCGACACCCGGCACCAAGTGGTAGTCAGCAACAGCCGCTACGCCACTCTGACGTGCAGTTGCCAGCACCACTTCAACAGCAGAAGCCGTTTGTACATCGGGCGGTAAGTTTGGGGCCAGCAACTCTTTTGCAATTAGCGGGTTGACCGTCGCCTGGGGTAGCCAAGCTGCAAAAACACGACCACTGGCAGAAGTCAAGGTATTGAGCGCCGTACCTGTTACAACATTCACCGTGATCGGACGACGAGCTCGCTCAGATCTAACAATAACCGCCCCGTTGTCACTCCAGACGGCTAGCGCAGTCGTTTCGTTAATCTCATCACGTAATTCAGCAATGGCTGACAAGCCAAGGCCAATGCGGTCGAGTCGATCCACAGCGACAAGACCAAGCGTTAGGGCAAAGGGCCCAAGGTCATAGCGCGATGTCATCGGGTCTTGATACACGAGACCGGAACGAACCAGGCTCACCATGTAGCGATGCACTTTGGAGGCTGGCATCTCGGCAGACAAAGCAATCTCTTTGAGCATCATGGACCGATGACCCTGTGCGATAGCACGCAAGATGTTGATGCCGATCTCTAGCGACTGGACACCGTGCTGCCCTTCAGTGTCTTTATTCATTCGATCTCCAAACAGGGGCTCACAAAAAACTAGGTCCATCATATATTGGGCACAAAGAAGTCATGGCGATGGTTGATTCAAATTTCACTTTTAAGAATCAACTTGCTGGCTGAGTTTTCGAACCGTAAATGCACGGCGACCATCCCAAAATGAGGAAGAAAAGGTGTCTAACGAAATAAGTACACCCTTCAGTCTTGGCAGAACTTCAAGAACCAGCGCTTCAATCCCTCTAGGCTTACCTCAAAATACAAGCCTTCAGAATCCGTAAACGGCGCTTTTTTATCAGGAAGGCAAACTGCGTTTCCGCGTTGGGCTCCAGTCAACATCGAGAATTTTCCAGAAAACGGGGAACGATTTCAAAAAACCGCCTTTAAACCAGATTTACTCCCCCATCTCAAGTCACCATATGAAATATGAGCGCCCTACCCCGCTTTTGGTCAAAAAATGATTATGTGAGTTTCCTTGTTTGACATCAATCCGCTGGTTGAGGTTGCGGACGGCGGTTCAAGTCCGCTGGGGTCAATTGAAAGATGGCTTGTAACCCGCATGGATGCTACATTCTTACTTTCTAAAATCAACTTTGTTCCCCCATCTGTTCCCCCGTTTTGCCTTTGATACCCCCAGACTTAGACTTTTGAAAACCGTTGTCATTAACTGAAAAGCAGCAGAAAATTTATTTCATCCTGTTGCCGTTTTGATACGGTTCAAGCTCCGATAAAGAACCTAGCTTATTCAGAAGTAGGTTACCTTGATCTACTTTGCCCAAGAGGACAAATTGGCAAGAAACAAAATGGGAGGTGGGTATATTTGCTTGGCAATGGTGGCATTTGCCCTGATGGTTTCCATTCACGATGGCTATTGGCAGCATGTCAAAGCCGTTTAAGTAATAGGAGTCACCATAGCTGTTCACCAACTCCACGCTCTTGCATAGCTTGTCTATAGGCGAAATTTATGTCTTTCGACTTACGCTCGGCTAGTGTCTTTAGCTCTGATCCAAGAGCTGCGACTTTGTCAGGGTGGTACTGACTCATTTGAATTTTGTAGGCTCGACGAATCTCTTCAATTGTTGATGTACTCGGTACGTCAAGAACAAAATGCCATGAGTCATCTTTGAAGATATCTGAAGAATCTTCTGATGAGCTTTCAAAATTTTTCTTCTCACCGGTATCAGCTTTCAATGCTGGCTTGCGTGACAAGAACTTGTTAACAATCCAATAACCGAATAGAAGTCCGAGTACGATTACGAAATATTCAGGTCTTGTCATTTTCCTCCTCCAATGCAATCTCATTTCTTTTTGCTTGCATGGACGTGAAGAGTTCAGAGTCTTTGTCTTCACCTTCAAGTTCTTCATCTATCCGGGATATCAACTCCGCTCTTGTTATGTCCCAATCGCTCCGACTTTGTAAACGTGAAGCAGCACTGACTAGGTCTTCATTAACGATCGTTCTTCCCGAGAGTCGCCTGACAACGTTAAGCGCGAACGGTGGACAGATGAAGAAATCAAAAGCAGTGGAAATAAATTCATTATTTTTCATGCCAATTTCTTCGCGTTTCGACCACATCAATGAGACGATCAGAATCACGTTAATATAAATAAGGGAAAAAGTCATCAAAATAATTTGATCGCCACCCATTCCGAACAATGCAATTGGCAAGAGCACAAATGAAGAGATAAATAGTGCCAATACGAATGGGACAAAGGCGTGAAGATGGTTTTGAAATTCTTCCCATGACTGTGAGCGGTCATACATGCTCGGACGATATCTCCAAGCTACCCGAAATTGTGGCCTGCTGGGGAAAAACGGGTTGGGAATAAATAACTCTCGCCCTTTAATAGTCGTTCTTTTCGACCCAAAACCAGCGATCCAACTGCCTTTCCAAAGGGGAATTAGCATAACTTCATTAGCGTACAAAAGTGAAGCTGAGTCGTAGAGATAGAGGCCTATGTACACACCTAGCAATAAACCTTCAGTATGCCCCATCGGTTAAGGTTTTTTCTTCATGAAAATTGCCCCTAACCCAGCAAATGCTGCAAGAACGAGTCCGGCCAATAGCTTCCAAGCTACTGCAATTAGACCACCTAAAACTGCCCACAGTCCCTTTTTCGCAGCAACGGCAGCTGCACCACCAAGCACTAACGCGCCTAAGCCATATGCTGCGACCTTATCGCCCTGCTTCCATTCTGAATAACGCTCTCCTTGAACAAAGTCGTACCCTCTTAGCGCAGTCTTGAACTCCTTGATGTCCGCATCCAATGTTTCTGGAGATGACACCAAAACTGCATTCATGAATCCTCTTCGCCCAAGTAACTTTGTACTGAAATTAACATTCTTCACTCCGGAATCTGATCGCAAAAGAGTAGCAAACTCAAGCCTCTTTGATTCCGGGTCATATCGCGGCGGAATAAACCAACCCTCCAAGAATAGTCCCGAGAGTCCTCGCGCCTTCCGCTCGTCTGCCGCAGCTATGTTGTTTTCTTTTAGCGTTGCCAACAAGGCATTTGCATCTATCTTTTCGTCGTCCGGGACAAGCCCCTCCTCGACAAAACTAAATACTGAGAACCACCGTAAGTCGTTCGCAGCAACCGCAAATGAATTGGTCTGCGGAAGGTTTCCCAGCAAGGTAAGAAATTCATTTGTGTTGTATGCGTCGAGAAAGCGTAAGCCGCCATCCAGCTTAATCGTCGCTTTTCCAGATATATCCCCTTTCAATGGGGCCTGCTTCCAATCAAGTGCCTGTAACTTCTTAAATGCTGCATCACCTTGAGCAAAGCTTCCGAAGTTCAAGCACATCAACAAAGTGACGAAACAGATACGCTTTACGATATTCATGCCAATCTTCCAAATCTCGCTCTGGCGCAACGACACATTTGCATCATTCAATGCCAGAATTAGAAAATTTAATGTAAAGAAGTCATCCGCTGGAGTCCATCCCCCAAATGGGGGGTATTGAGTGTGGATCGAGGTAACTTAGATCTGGGTTAATGTTATTGGATTCGTCGTCTGTGGATCCTGTTGCACATTAGGTATCCCGGGCAAACGTAAGTTGTTCGTCTGGCTCAGTTCGCAATTTTTGAATGTAATTCTCTTTTGGCTATCAATTCAACACTTTGCACTAATGAATGACAGCCATTGGCAATGGTTCCAACATGTTGTTATCGACCACACTCTTTCCGCCCCAACTTGTCTTTCGCCTTACCTTCAGCAATCGTCTGCTACAGCATATTTGCTGGAGCATCAGCACCACCGCAAGCTCGCCGAGTCACATGGTCGATCACGTAGCCTTTACACGGGCCTTTGCTAGCACCTGTTGCAGGCAGGGTTGATCGTGCTTGAACTCCACCTTGGCGGACTTGCTGCGCTTGATTCGTGCTTCAGCAGGTAGTGCTTAACAGAAAAGTGCGAATGCAAGAGCTGCGGCCAAGGCTGTTTTCGAACTCAAAGTCTAACGGGCGATATTTTTTCTTCAGGGTGCAGGCCATGGGAGGCGCAATCATCGTGTTTAGGACGGTTGAGATATCGCATAATGATCCACGAAAAATATAACAACACATCAATCAGTAATTAAACAGGGACTAAAGATGAAAAAAATCATACTTTTTGCGGGATTCGCATCAATCTTTGGGGTGTCTTCATTCGCCTCGGAATGGAACTATTTTTTTAGCCCAACAACTGACGAAACAGCTTTTTATTTCGACGCTGCATCCGTTACAAAGGCTAACGCGATTGTTAATTTATGGGTGAAGACTGTTCAACTAAACAAACCTGCAGCAGAAGACGAATCTTGGTCAACTGCGATGAACTATCGGGTTAATTGTCAGAATCGAACTATTCAGTTGCTTGGTTGGTCTACGTACGATGCTGCGGAAAAGTTCATAAAATCCAACTCAAATGCGAATGTTGCAAAAGTTGTAATTCCTGATTCGATTGGGGAATCTATTCATAGGACAGCATGCATGGTAGATTTCCCGAAAAATACGCCGACAACAAAAGGCAGCTATTTAAAACTGGATCTCAATGATCCCTTTGCGGCTACCAAGAGACTTTCAGAAGGCATGAAAAGTCAAGTTGACAACGCGCCAAAATAGAATTTCTGTGCCAGCAAAGTCACCCGCATTTGACTTAACGGCACCTATTGCATTTGCCAAAAGTGTCAAGGATTTGGGTGCCCACAGGCTTAGTGCAAAGTTAGTGTAAATATTCCCACTAACCTCCCGGTAGTTGAGGGCAAACCCTTGCCATAACCTTGCCGTGATTGATTGCTTAACCTTGCGGTAACCTCATGGTCGATGTCTGCAACCCTTGGCGTAACCTTGCGGTGTTGGATGGAAACCCTTTTACTAACCTTGCGGTCATTGCGCATCGCATTAGCCTGTTACATAGTCTGATTTCGGACTAAGCAACACAAGACATTCCCGGTCCAGCTTCGGTATTTCTCAGTATTTAACCGGGTTATTCCCGGCCCTGTAGCTGCTATTTCACTGTTAATCGGCTGATTTAACCTGCCCCATGTTGTCGGGTAATTGCCACCGGTCACGGTCATGACCCCAAAGTGCCGGGGCTTTCCAGTACAAGGCACATAAGCCCGTTATCACCAGCTTGTCGATTAGTTCCTGCGGTCGCATTGTGGGGAACATATCGGACGCAAGGCCCAGCGCCTCAAATGCTGCGTTTCCGGGCATATAGTCAATTCTGATTCTGTCTTTTTTCGCTATGGTGAATAAGCCTCGTTTGATTTAATTTGATATTTTTTCAATTGATGGCCTTGAAGCCGTCGCACCGTTGCAGCGTGATCACTAGGTCGCCGGGTAGGGCTGAGTCCCGCGCATGAATAGCGATCCCAGCCTGTTCCCAGTTCTTGCAGCGCCACGATCCAGCCCCGAAACCAGCGAGGTGCAGACATTCAAGGCAATGCCTGCGGTCATCCTCTTGGCGATCACGCGCCACCAGCTTGTCGGCCAGTTGCTCCGCATTGGTGTGGTTCACGCCCTTGCCCGTGAAGCGAATCAACCACGCCGTGAAGGTGTCAATTTCGCTGCCTGTCATGGCCTCGGTCTTTGGCCAGCAGTACCGATCTGGATCACTTGGTGTCTCGGTCAATGCCGCATCAACCGGATGGGGGATCAGCTCACCCCGTGTTTCTGGTGGGGGGCTGGGGTCGTTTGCTGCCGTGTTTTGGGCTTTTGCTACTGCTACTGTTGCTACAGTTGCTACAGTTGGTCGTGTAAATGGGTCATCTGTAGCAGGTGTAGCAGGTGTAGCAGTAGCAAGCCCCCGCAAACTGCCTTTTTTCAGTAGGAGGGCCAAGCTCATGCGGCCACCACCAGCAAAGCAGGATTGATCTGGATTGAACGCTTCTTGCCGTCTTGAACCAGCCTTGCCCGGCCCAGCTCGTCCAATTCTTTGACGGCTTCAGTGAAGGTCTTTTTATCCCGCAAACCGCCCGGCCCGAATTGTTGGACTTCACGCGTGGGGACTTTGTCGGTGCGTTCGCGCCTGCAATAGCCAAGCAACCAATTTTCTAATCTGGCCGGGTTTACCAATTCAGCAGGCATCGCCAGTTCACCTAAAAATCGCTTGCCCTCCAGCAAGTGCCACAGAGCAATTCTTGTCCCCGATTCCATCGCCTCGATCCCAATCGCCCCAATGCTGCCTGTGAAGGTGTGAAACAGTGCGGCCAAGCGTGCTGCGTTATCGGCGGTCTTACTGGCCACATCGCGCACGTCGTATAGTTCACGCCCGATTGATAGCTCTGCTTCAACGGAGTCCTGAAACTGTACCCATGCCGCTTTGGCATCCGGTGTAAGTGTCAGCATGGCCGGGGACAAACCGCCGTCATCGTCAATGGGGACGGGTCGATTCAAAATCAATGTCAACCTTGAATTGAAGTTTGCCAGTGCAGGCCAGTTGGTCGGTGCCTCGGTGAAATGCCGCGTGCCCTGCGTGGACTGTGGCCACGATACGAGGAACCGTGCTAGAAACCCGGTGCCGCGTGCTAGTCCCTTGGTGCTGTCAAAGAACGCCCGGATGGTCGCCTCTTGCACCTGCAAGGCCATTGTGAAGCGTGCCCCGCGTACATTGAAACTCTCGGACGATCTGCGCTTTGATTTTAAGGTTGCACCATCCCACAGTGAATTCAATGTCGCCAAATTACGCATCAATGAATCGCCTTTCATGCCGTGCCCTCCAAACACGCTGCCAGCCTCGCTACTGATAACGCCACCTGAGGGCCACTCTTTGGAAAGTGAATAAGTCAGCGCCTCGGGTGTTGCATCCACATATGTCAATTGGGGGACGCGTGGGGCTGTTGGCTCTTCAGCGTCGTGGTCGTGCAGTTGGCGTGCCAGTATGTTTGTTGGCTTACCTTCTTTGGCCAGTGACTTGATCTTTTCTTTTAAGCCGCTACGCTGCGCCTCCCATGCGTCATGCTCTGACTTGTAAGCCTGAATCAAGGGCTTCGCTGCCTCTTGTTCGCGCATCTCATACTCACGAATGGCCGTGGTGAAAAAGCCATCGCACGTTGATTTACGCTCACCGCTATCGGCAATGGCCAGCAGGAATAACCCGCACGGCCCATGCAATTTCGTGGCCCTTTCAACATCAACGTGTGCCTGTATCGCCAGTGATAACGCGGCCAGTGCTGACGTGACAATTAAAGGGATAGGCGCTTTCACAAACCCAGCCACCTCCTCCACTGCGCACCGTACCGCATCGGGCAATGCATCAATGGGATATTCCTGCGGGTCGATTTGCACAATCAAGGGTTGCAGCTCTGGCCATAAATCAATCTGGTCTGTAGCCCCCGCATGAATAGCGTCACCAGTTATTAATTCAATAGCGTTATCAAAGCAGGCTTGCACTGCCCCAGCCCCGGCCAGTTGATGCAAGTCGTTGAAGTCAGTCGCCTTGTCTGGCCGGTTGGTTCCAAAATCGGGAACTGCCAGCCAGCCGCCCACGGCCTGCGCCGCCGCCCGTGCTTTGGCCATGCCGGGGTTGTTGTCGGTCTGATAGTCATCATCGGCTGCAATGACGATTTTTAAGGCTTGGTACTTGGTGTGCAATGCCAAGGCCCCGGCATACACGTTGCCAGCATCAAAGGCCACCGCCACCGCATCGCCCGTGGCCTCAAAAATGCTCGCCCCTGTCGCCCATCCCTCGCAAACAATGATCTGGCCTTTAGGCTTACCAATGGCAAAGTAACAACCTTGTTTCTCGCCGCCCGTCAGTGGGCGTTTAACGCCTGTCTCGGTAATGAACTGCAAGCTGCGAAGCTGCCCCGCTGCGTTGTTCATGGGGATCACCAGCAAAGGCCCGGCCAGCTCTGGAGATAGTCGGTTGCTTAGCCGGTGGGCATCAACCGCTTGGATCACGCGCACGCTGCCTGCCTTGATTCCTTTGGCGCTCAAATAGCCGTGGCCAGCATCAGCAGGGGTGCAGGCATCCCAAATGCTTTTGGCCGTCACCGCAGCCGCCTCATGGCCCTCGGTGCGCTCTTTGTCGTGCTGTGCTTTCACCGCCCGTTGCTGCGTGCGCATGGTGTCGAGTTCTGCCTGTGTCATTTGCTGGGTGGTTTTCTCGCTCCAAGTGCAAAGCGCATCACCGCCGCCCGTGGCCCAATCGCCAGCCTGCCCCCATGCGTTGCCGTCATCGTGCAGAAAATACCAGCCGTTTTTATTGCTTGCTTTGTTGCCGGTGCTGAATCGGTGGGTCTTGCCGTCACCGTGAAGTGTGTCTGGTGCGGTCATGCCTACTGCCAGCATTGCGGCCCTGAATTGCTCGGTGGTGTTGCTCATGCCGTCACCCCCAATTGTTTTGAAAATGCTTGGAATTCTGCAAAGTCTTTGCAATAACGGGGCATGCCATATTTGCAAACCGTGAAGTCTCCGACGTGGCCTTTGTGGATGGTGTGGCCTGCTACTGTCAGTTGAGCGATCAGGTGCGCCGTGGACTTGTATGCGGTGTCGGTGGGGGCATCGGGGCTGGGGTTGATAACGCTCATGAAACGCCCCTTGCCATCAGCGCCAGCCATGATGCAAAGCGAATAAACACCGCCTTGATTTTGCTGAAAACTGCTACAGTGTGTTGAACGTTATTTGTGGTCGCCGGGGTGGTTGAGCCCCCGGCGGCTTTTTTATTGGGTGTGTTGGTCATGGCCGTCACCCTTATGCCGCTGCGAAGTCTTGGCGCTTGGCGTGCAGGCGGCTTACCAGTTCCCTGATTTGGGCATCGGTCTGGCCTGCAATGCGTGCGTTGTTGATAGCCTTAACTTCATCTGAAGGCCAGCCAACTGCCCTCTGGCCAATTTGTACGCCGGTTACAAATAGGCCATTTTTAATAGCGGTGTAAATAGAAGCGTGGGAACGGTGCCCGGTCTCGCTTTTGACTTCTGACATTCTGAAAATTGACATTGAAACCCTTTGTAGCCTTTCGGCTCTTGTTGCAGAGGGTCTCAGTTTCAATTTTCAGGTGTCGAGTGTCATTACCCTAATGCCGGGCATCCCGGCCTGTATGCCCGGCAACCCGGCCTATTTGCCGGCACTAGGGGTATCGCTTAACCACACTTCACGGATTGTTTTCTCGGTCACTTTAAGCGGCTCACCCTTTGAATTTATGAATTCATTCACTACGCGTGTAACGTAAGTCCTAGAAAAATCTGACTTATTCCCTGAATAGCTTTCACGGTGCTGCTTCCATTCTTTGCACACCCAGTCTCTTGCCATGTTGTTTGCTGCGTGCCGTATGTTCGCTGCATTCACGGCCTTTTCACTAGTTCTACGCGATAGCTCTTTTTTAAGAATTTCGGGCTGCTCTAATGCAAGTGATTTTCTAATTTTTTGCTCACGTTGCAAGCGCTCTGCATACGCCATTGCTTCAACTGCGTTAATTGATGCGCTGCCTATAGCCTTTATCTGCGATAACGTGGGTTCAGGCCAATAGTGCTTTATCTTTATACGCGGGTTTGAGTGAACAGCCTCACAAATAATCATCAATGCAAATACTGCAAAAAACTCATGTTCTTCGGGTTCAATCAGCCCAAAGTGAATCAATTCGCTTTTCTCGAACCACTCGTAACCTAAGCAGTCTTTTAATGCGGTCAACTCATCAAAGTCTTCTTGTCCGGGCAAACTGGGTTGGTCATCCCAATCACTTGACCAGTTCGCCAATAAGTCTCGAATTTCGTCCTCTGTTATTGTGCGCTGCAAGTGATACCCCGCGTGCTCTACTTCCTCTTGCCAAGGGGCATTCGGCAAATAATTCAACTCCCATCCACCGTCACGGTAAAGTGTTTGAACACGGCACTCAGTTTCTTCCGCAATGGATTCATTGATGTAATCAGCTATTCCCGTATTGATTTCACCGGCGGCATGCCTCAGGTCAGCAATATCTCTATGTTTGAGCATTCCCAATGACTCACGGGCAAGCAGTGAGAATCGTCCAAAAATGTCAGGTGTGGGGCTGGAAAAAATTATCCTGTCATGAAATGGTGTCGGTGGTGAAGTTGCATTTTTCTGCACCGTTTCAAGCAACCCCCAAAATGGCCAGCACGGTTCTACCGGCTTTGTCGAGTAAATGATCTCGGTGTCATCATCAAATTCTTTCATCCCGTCCCCTGTCACGCCTGAAATTAAAACCAGCGCCGCCGGGTCAGGGTGTCCCGGTTTTCACCATCGGGGATCAGCCGATAGCTAGGCGTGGCTTAAAACTGTTTTACCGCTGGGTCAAGCTGCTTTGAACTGGATCACCTCGCCGCCCGTGGCCAGCTTGTCGAGGTAGTCGGCCCATGTCTGGATCATCTCGAATCGTTGCTTCAGGTACTGCGTGCGGTTGTAGCTGCGCCCGTTGGCGTCTTTCACCGCGTGGGCTAAGTTGGCTTCAATGACTTTCCAATCAAGGTTTAATTCGTCAACCAGCATGGTGCGTGCGCTCGCCCTGAATCCGTGCCAGCTTTGCTCTTTGCCAAACCCCAGCGCATAAAGTGCGCTGCGCACTGAGTTATCTGATACCGGCCTGTCATGGCTGCGCTCGCCGGGGAAAACATAAACCCCGTGCCCGGTCAGTGGTTGAATGCTGCGCAATAGCGCCACCGCCTGCGTGGGCAATGGGACTGCGTGGGCTTCGCCTTGCTCTTTTCTCAGTTTGTCACCCTTCATTTTCATGCTGGGTATCGTCCAAAGTGCTCCGTCGAGGTCAAGTTCTGCCCATTCCATCATTCGCAGATTGCCGGGCCGTTGGTACAAATACGGCGTTAGCTGCAAAGCGGTGCGCACAATCGGCCCTCCCTTATAAGCCTTGATAGCACGCATCAAACCGCCCATGCGCACGGGGTCGAGGATGGCTGCAAAGACTTTGCCCCGGTAGGGCGTCAACCGTGCTTTAAGCCCCTCTGTGACGTTTCGTTGCTTGGCATCGGTGGTGGGTAGCCAATAATCCCAAACTTGGCGCGCCAGCATTAAAACCCGGTCGGCTGTTTCCAGTGCGCCCCGTTCTTCTATTTTTTGCAGTGCGGCCAATATATCCATCGCGTGAATGTCGGTCATGGCTCGTTCACCGATCCAAGGGAACAAATCACGCTCCAGTTGGCGCAATGACCTTTCTGCGTGGCTTTCGCTCCATTGGGGTGCCTGCTTTGCGTACCATTCCAAGGCCACCAGCTTAAAGGTGTCGCCCGTGGCTCGTGTGGCTTTGAGCTTTTCAACTTTGCGCACTTTTACGGGATCATGGCCGTCAGACTTTTGCGCCTTTGCCGCGTCGCGTGCCTCGCGTGCCTTTTTTGGCCCGACATCGGGATAACTGCCCAGCGCCATGCGCCCCTCTTTGCCGTCCTTACGATATTTGTAAAACCAGCGTTTCGACCCAGCCGGGCTTACCTCAAGGTACAAGCCGCCAGAACAGGCCAGCCGCGCCCTTGCCTTATCTGGTGGGCAGGTAGCGTTTTTGCATTCAGCATCGGTCAGCATGGGGAACAACTCCAGTAAACAAGCGGGGGAACAGAGGGTTCTCATAGACAAACGGGGGAACAATTACCCCAAAAAGCCGGTTTACCCCCACTTATTCCCCCTATTGTTCCCCCGCTTTGGTTTGCCTGTCAATGTATTCCTTTGTACACCCCTGCACTGTAAGCACCTGATTTACCAATGAAAAAGGCCTCCGAGTATCTCTACTTGGAGGCCTTTGTCATGCGGTTTGGTGGTGAGGCGTAATCACTACGCAAACAGCCTCAGAGTAGCCCCAGCGGGCCCCATCTAGCTCCTGCGAACAATCCCCAATTCAGTGACGTCTCCCAATGGGAACGCCTCAATCGAATGAGTCCAATTCTCGAGAATTGCGGACGGCGGTTCAAATCCGAAATCACACTTGAATCCGCGTCCACAGACTTCAATTTTCCATTCAGCCCTGCTTGCCGCCAAGTTTGCGTAAATCAACAAACA
>CANBUY010000047.1 GCA_947372745.1 Comamonadaceae bacterium
ACCTTGCACGTCGTATCGTGCACTTAAGTGGCCTCAGTGTCCGTGATGCGAGCAACCCTGACGGCGATGTTGACATCGAAATTACGGGCTTGCGTCCCGGCGAAAAGCTTTACGAAGAGTTGCTGATTGGCGACAATCCTTCGGTCACGGGTCATGCTCGAATCATGAAGGCCCATGAGCCGTTTATCCCTTGGGGGCTGTTGTCAGATGAGTTGATGGCGCTTGCGTTGGCAACCCAGAGTGGGGAAATTGCCGCCATCAAGCCCTTTCTTCTGAGGCATGTCCAGGGCTACCACCCCAGCGAAATCCGCAGCAACTGAAGATTTCTTATTTTTGAAGAGTGGTGTGCACTCAACATGCGGCACAATTTGGCCATCGTCTTACCAGCCTATCTCGCATCATGACCGACTTCACTTCAATTTCTCCTCGCGATAAAGCCGAAATACTGGCGCAAGCACTGCCTTACATTCGCCAGTTCCACGGCAAAACCATGGTGATCAAGTACGGTGGCAATGCCATGACCGACCCTGCCTTGCAGGCTGCTTTTGCAGAAGACGTCGTGCTGCTCAAACTGGTGGGCATCAATCCGATCGTTGTGCATGGCGGCGGTCCGCAGATTGAAACGGCGCTCAAACGCTTGGGCAAAAAAGGGGAGTTCATCCAAGGCATGCGGGTGACTGACGCTGAAACCATGGAAGTGGTTGAGTGGGTGCTGGCCGGTGAAGTGCAACAGGATATCGTGGGCCTGATCAATCAGGCGGGTGGAAAAGCCGTCGGTCTGACCGGGCGCGACGGGGGCATGATTCGCGCCAAAAAACTCAAGCTTCTTGACGCCTTGGATGCCACTAAAGAATATGACGTGGGTCAAGTCGGTGATATTGTGAGCATTGACCCGAGTCTGGTGAAAGCCTTGCAGGACGATGCCTTCATTCCCGTCATCAGTCCGATTGGTTTTGGTGAAAACAATGAGAGTTACAACATCAACGCCGATGTAGTGGCTGCCAAACTCGCCACTGTGTTGAAAGCGGAAAAATTGATGATGTTGACCAACATCAGTGGCGTTTTAGATAAACAGGGCCAGTTGTTGACAAACCTGAGTGCAAGCCAGATAGATGCATTGTTTGCCGATGGGACGATCAGCGGCGGCATGATGCCCAAGATCAGCGGCGCCCTTGATGCGGCTAAATGTGGCGTTAACTCCGTCCACATTATCGATGGCCGTGTCCCCCACGTTTTGCTGCTTGAAATTCTGACGGATCAAGCCTTCGGGACCATGATCAGTTCGAATTAATCCAAAAACGGTCATGCCTCTAGTTCAATCACCTGCCTCAGAGGCGCCGACCGATCGTGCAACTGATGGCGGCTTAACAGGGCAAGCGCGCAAGCGCCCCAAGCCAGGGGAGCGCAGAGTCCAGATTTTGCAAGCATTGGCCACGATGCTGGAGCAACCGGGTGCCGAGCGCATCACCACCGCGACCTTGGCCGCACACCTTGAGGTTAGCGAGGCGGCCCTTTACAGGCACTTTGCCAGTAAAGCCCAAATGTACGAGGGTTTGCTTGACTACATAGAGCAGGCGGTTTTCTCGTTGATCAATCAAATTGCCGAGCGTGAAATCGAAACCACGTCAACCGAACGGGCGGGCAAAGTCATCCATAGGGTGATGCAGTTTTCAGAAAAGAATCCTGGTCTATCCCGTGTCATGGTGGGCGATGCCTTGGTTTTCGAAAATGTCCGTTTGCAGCAGCGCATGAACTTGTTTTTCGACAAGATTGAAGCTAGCTTGAAACAAATACTCAGAGTGCAAGCCGATTTATCGTCGAGCGCCACAACAACAGTTGATGCCCAAGTCCGCGCTTCCGTATTAACTGCCTTCCTTGTAGGGCGCTTGCAGCGTTTTGTGCGCTCAAATTTCAAACGATTGCCTTCAGAAAACTTGGCAGCCAGCTTATTTCTAATGCTTTAACCCAAGGGTTAACCCTTTATTTCAAGGGCAATTGAGGCAGCAAACGTAATTTCATTAGCTGTTTTAAAAAAAATCCGGCAAAATAGCACGATCGTACTATTTATTGCCAATGACTACATCCCCATCTCTTGTCGAACTGACATTAGCCCCTCCAGCAAATGAAACTCGTGGTGGGCGCGCATTGCAAAAAGGGCTACAAACCAAGCAACTCATTGTCGATGCGGCACTGGCACTGGCCACCAAGGTGGGTCTCGAGGGCTTGAGTATTGGTGTGCTCGCTGACTCTATAAAAATGAGCAAATCTGGTGTTTTTGCACATTTTGGCTCCCGTGAGGAGTTGCAAATATCGGTTATTCGCGAGTATTTCAATCAGTTTGCCAATGAGGTTTTTGCGCCGGCCATGGACGAGCCAAGAGGCCTGCCCCGCGTTCGAGCCATGTTTCATAACTGGATGCTGCGGGTGGCTGTTGAAATTCAATCGGGCTGCATATTTATCAGCGGTGCCGTCGAGTTTGACGACCGGCCAGGTCCTGTGCGGGATGCTTTGGTGAGTTCCACCAAAACGTGGTTGTCTGCGTTTTACCGTGCCGTGGTTCAGGCCAAAGAAGAGGGCCATCTGAACGCCGATGCTGACGAAGAGCAAATAGCTTTTGAAATTCATGGACTCATACTGGCACTGCACCATGGCGCCCGTTTCTTGCAAAATCCGGCCTCAACCACGCTGGCCAAAACGGGCTTCGAAAACATTATTAAGCGCTACGGCAATCCTGCTGCGAACTGATTTTTCTGATTCAAATTATTAAACCTTTTCCTTAAGGACAATTCAACATGCCGACCTATAACCCTCCCCTTCGCGACATGCAATTTGTGATGCATGAGTTGCTCAATGTCTGCGATGACTTCAAGGCCATGCCTGTGCATGCCGAAATCGATGCAGACACCATCAACGCTGTTCTGGAGGAGGGCGGCAAGTTCGCCAAAGACGTTATTTTCCCGCTCAACATCAGTGGCGATACAGAGGGTTGCCAGATCGACCAGAGCACCCATGTTGTCACCACGCCTTCTGGTTTCAAGGAAGCTTATGACCAATACGTCGAAGGCGGATGGGCGGCTCTGGGCTGCGACCCAGCCTATGGTGGGCAAGGCTTGCCACTGGTGGTCAACCAAATGTTTTACGAGATGCTCAACAGCACCAACCAAGCTTGGACGATGTACCCCGGCTTGACGCACGGCGCCTATGCAGCCTTGCACGCTCACGGCACCGAGGCCCAAAAGCAAACTTATCTGCACAAAATGACCAGCGGCGAGTGGACTGGCACCATGTGCCTCACCGAACCCCATTGCGGCACCGACTTGGGTCTGATGCGCACCAAAGCCGAAGCACAGGCCGATGGCACTTTCAAGATTACTGGCAACAAGATATTCATTAGCGCGGGTGAGCATGACATGGCGGGCAACATCATTCACCTGGTGTTGGCCCGTTTGACGGATGCCCCGGCTGGTATTAAAGGGGTGAGCCTGTTTATTGTGCCTAAGTTCATGGTCAATGCCGATGGCACGCTGGGTGCGCGCAATGGCATTTACTGCGGTGGCTTGGAGCACAAAATGGGCATTCATGGCAATGCCACCGCACAAATGGTGTTGGATGGAGCCATCGGTACGATGGTCGGTCAGCCCAACAAGGGCATGAATGCCATGTTTGTCATGATGAATGCTGCACGCTTGGGCGTGGGCAACCAGTCATTGGGATTAACAGAAGTCGCTTTTCAAAATGCCTTGGCCTACGCCAAAGACCGCATCCAGATGCGCTCTTTGTCAGGCACCAAAGCCAAAGACCTGGCAGCAGACCCGATCATCGTTCACCCCGATGTTCGCAAAATGTTGCTCACCGCCAAAGCCTATGCAGAAGGTGGGCGGGCGCTATCAGCGCATTGCGCCATGCTGCTGGAAAAAGAAATTAACCACCCGGATGAAAAGGTGCGCAAGGACGCTGGCGAAATGCTGGCCATGCTGACCCCCATCGTCAAAGCCTTCATCACCGACAACGGCCATATTTCAACCAATGCCTGCATGCAGGTGTTTGGTGGTCATGGCTTCATCAAGGAATGGGGCATGGAGCAGTTTGTGCGCGACAACCGCATCAACATGATTTATGAGGGCACCAACACGATTCAATCGCTTGATTTGTTGGGGCGCAAGATTTTGGGCAACAACGGTGCCACTTTAAAGAAGTTTGGCAAGCTCGTGGGGAAACTGGTGGAAGAAGAGGGCGTCAATGAAAAGATGGCCGAATTTATCACGCCCATTGCTGTCTTGGGCGAGCAAATGACCAAGTTCACGACTGAAATTGGTTTTAAAGGCTTTCAGAATCCAGATGAAGTGGGTGCTGCTGCTGTGGACTATCTGCGGGTCGCGGGCCACTTGGTCTTTGGTTACTTTTGGGCCCGTATGGCGCAAGTTGCGCTGCGAGAAATTGCCGCAGGCAACACGGATCAGTTCTATTTGGCCAAGCTCCAAACAGCGCGCTTTTACTTTGCCAAACTGTTTCCCGAAACCGCGACTTTGATGCGTACCGCGCGCACAGGCAGCAAGGTCTTGATGGACACGGACGCAGCCCTGGCTTAAAAAACTGGTCCTTCAAGGTATTTCAAAAAATCGAGGCTATCTCATGATTCGTTCTTTAATAACTGTGATTCTCAGTGTCTCAAGTCTCTCTGCCATGGCACAGATGACGCCACTGGGCCTGTGGCAAACCATCAGTGATACCGATGGCAAGGCAACGTCCGAGGTGCGCATCACCGAGACCCCTGCCGGGCTGGTGGGCGTGGTCGAAAAAGCACTGACCACCAGTGCAGAACCAAATTGCGACAAATGCACCGATGAGCGCAAAGGTAAACCTAAAGTCGGGATGGAGATTCTCCGCCATGCCAAAAAAGCAGCCAATAAAGATGTATGGGAAGGCGGCAACATTCTCGACCCCAATAACGGCACCGTTTACAAACTCAAACTAACCCCCGTTGAAGGGGGGAAGAAATTGGAAGTCCGTGGCTTTGTGGGCTTTGCCCTGCTGGGTAGAACCCAGACCTGGATTCGTGTTGAGTAAGCCCATTTCAGGAACTACCATGTCCCGCTTTCAAGTTAAAAAAGTAGCCGTTCTCGGTGCCGGTGTGATGGGGGCGCAAATTGCGGCCCATCTGGTCAATGTCGGGGTGCCCGTACTCCTGTTTGATCTGCCTGCCAAAGAAGGCCCCAAGAACGGCATCGTGACGCGTGCCGTGGAAGGGCTTAAAAAACTCAAGCCCGCCCCGCTGGGTCTGGCCGAAGATGCTGCCCTGATCCAAGCCGCGAATTACGAAGAACACCTCGAATTGCTTAAAAGCTGCGATTTGGTGATCGAAGCCATTGCCGAGCGCATGGACTGGAAGCTCGATCTGTACAAGAAGATTGCCCCGTTTGTGTCGCCCAGTGCCATCGTGGCGTCCAATACCTCTGGCTTGTCGATTACCCAACTCAGCGAGGCTTTGCCCGAGGCGATTAAACCTCGTTTTTGCGGCATTCACTTCTTTAACCCACCGCGCTACATGACCTTGGTGGAGCTCATCAACACCCCCACCACCTTGCCTCAAATCTTGGATGACCTCGAAGCCTTTGTCACCAGCACGTTGGGCAAAGGCGTGGTGCGTGCCAAAGATTCGCCCAACTTTATTGCCAACCGGGTAGGCATTGCCGGCATGCTGGCGACCATGAAAGAGGTGGAAAATTTTGGCCTGACCTATGACGTGGTGGACGACCTCACGGGTAAGAAAATGGGCCGTGCCAGCTCAGGCACATTTCGAACTGCGGACGTCGTGGGTCTGGACACCATGGCCCATGTCATCAAGACCCTGCAAGACACGCTGAGTCTGGAGACCGACCCCTTCTTTGGCAGTTTTGCCACGCCTGAGGTCCTTAAAACACTGCTTGAAATGGGCAACCTGGGCCAAAAAACCAAAGCCGGTTTCTTCAAGAAGCAGGGCCGTGATATTTTGCGGTTTGACCCCGCTGCACAAGAGTACGTGCCTGCGGGTCAAAAAGGCGATGAAGTTTATGGGCGCATGCTCAAAAAACCCGCCGCTGAACGCCTGAAGCTATTACGCAACAGTGAAGGCGCACAAGGCCAGTTTTTGTGGGCTATTTTGCGCAACAGCTTTCACTATGCCGCCGTGCATCTGGCCTCGATTGCCGACAACGCCCGCGATGTTGATTTTTGTCTGCGCTGGGGCTTCGGCATGAAGCAAGGCCCGTTTGAATTGTGGCAAGAAGCGGGTTGGCTGAACGTGGCGAACATGATCAAGGAAGACATCGACGCCGGCAAAGCCCTGTGCAATGCACCGCTGCCGGATTGGGTCTTCAAAGGCCCCGTGGCCGATGCAGGCGGTGTACATGCCCCACAAGGCTCATGGAATCCCACCACGCAGCAGTTTGTATTGCCCCGCGTGTTGCCGGTTTATGCCCGTCAGCATTTCCCTGAAAGCGTGCTCGGCGCTCAGGCGGTTAAGGCAGAAGTGGCGGGTAAAACCCTGTTTGAGGACGAGGCTATTCGCCTGTGGACGCTGGATGATGAGGTGCTGATTGCCAGCATCAAGACCAAAATGCACGCCATCAGCCCCGGTGTGGTGGAGGGCTTGGTGCAGGGCGTGGCCTTGGCAGAGTCCAATTACAAGGGCATGGTGATCTGGTCGCCTGACGATTTGTTCTCGGTGGGGGCTGACCTCCAAGCGATGTTGCCTGCCTTCATCATGGCGGGTGTCAGTGCCATTGATGGCGCTGAGGAAGAAATGCAACAAGCCATGCTCAAGCTGCGCTACGCCAGCGTGCCCGTGGTGTCGGCCGTGCGCGGTCTGGCCCTGGGTGGCGGCTGCGAATTGGCGGTTTATTCGGCCAAGCGTGTGGTGGCGATGGAAAGCTATATCGGCTTGGTCGAAGTCGGCGTGGGCCTGGTGCCAGGCGCGGGCGGTTTGACCTATATCGCCCGCCGTGCGGCAGAGGCTGCTGCTGCTTCTACCGGCAAAGACATCCTTCCCTTCCTAACCGAGGGCTTCACGGCCGCAGCCATGGCCAAGGTGGGCACCAGCGCGCTGGAGTCTCGCAAGCTGGGTTATTTGCTGGAGAGCGATGTGATCGTTCCCCACAAAGACGAGTTGCTTTTTATTGCACTTAATGAGGCCAAAGCAATGTTTGCCAGCGGCTATCGTGCCCCGCACAAGCGCAACTTTGCCGTGGCTGGGCGCAGCGGCGTGGCCACCATCAAGGGCTCACTGGTCAATATGCGCGATGGTGGTTTTGTCAGTGCGCACGACTTCCACATTGCCAGCCTGATCGCCAATGTGGTGTGTGGCGGCGACGTGGACGCCGGTAGCCTGGTCAGTGAAGAGTACCTGATGACGCTGGAGCGCCGCGCTTTCTGCGAACTGCTCGTGCACCCCAAAACCCAAGAACGAATCATGGGCATGATGTCCACTGGCAAACCGGTGAGAAACTAAGATGAAACAAATTCAAGAAGCCTACATCGTTGCCGCCACGCGCACGCCTATCGGGCGTTCGCACCGGGGCGTTTTTCGTAACATGCGCCCGGATGATCTACTTGTTAAAGCCTTGCAAGCCGCATTGGCGCAAGTGCCCACCTTGGACCCCAAAGTCATCGAGGATTTGATCTGTGGTTGTGCCATCCCTGAAGGTCCGCAAGGCCTGAACATTGCCCGCATTGGCGCTGTGTTGGCGGGCTTGCCCAACAGCGTGGGCGGCATCACGGTGAATCGTTTTTGCGCTTCAGGTTTGAGCGCTGTGCAAATGGCCGCTGACCGCATTCGTGTGGGCGAGGCCGATGTGATGATCGCCGCTGGCGTGGAAAGCATGAGTATGGTGCCGATGATGGGCAACACGCCCTCGCTGTCGCCAGCCATGTTCAACCATGACGAAAACATCGGCATTGCCTACGGCATGGGCCTCACCGCTGAAAAAGTGGCCACCCAGTGGAAGATCAGCCGCGATGCGCAAGACCAGTTTGCTGTTGTATCTCACCAAAAAGCCTTGGCGGCTATGGCTGCCGGCCACTTTGCCAACGAGATCACCCCGGTTGAGGTGGTGGACCGCACGCCCGATCTCGACACCGGGAAAGTGATTGAGACCAAGCGTCTGATCAGTCTGGACGAAGGCGCCCGCCCAGACACCTCGATGGAAGGCCTGGGCAAACTGCGCACGGTATTTTCAGCACGCGGCTCCGTCACGGCAGGCAACAGTTCACAAACCTCAGACGGTGCCGGGGCACTCATACTGGCCAGTGAAAAAGCGGTCAAGCAATTTGGCCTCAAGCCCTTGGCGCGTTTTGTCAGCTTTGCCGCCAAAGGCGTGCCGCCGCACATCATGGGCATTGGCCCGATTGAGGCCATTCCGGCTGCATTGCGGTTTGCCGGGCTTGCGCAAGATGACATCGACTGGATAGAGTTGAACGAGGCCTTTGCAGCCCAGTCGCTGGCGGTGATGAACACGCTGGGCCTGGACCCCGCCAAGGTCAACCCGATGGGTGGTGCGATAGCCTTGGGCCACCCGCTGGGTGCGACCGGTGCTATTCGTGCGGCCACTGCTATTCATGCCCTGCAGCGAAATAATTTGCGCTACGCCATGGTGTCCATGTGCGTGGGTATGGGGCAGGGCGCTGCTGGTATTTTCGAGCGTGTTTAATTAAACATTTCACACGTTCTCATTGAACGGGCCAGAGTCGTCACCCAGATGACTGCCCGTTAGTGGGTGTAATGCGACACTTTGAACCTATGACCGCACACCCATTTGATGCAGCCCTTCAGCTGAAGCCAGACTCTGAAATTAATCCTGACCAGTTTTCGGGTGCCACCAGCCAGGCGTGGTGGAACATGGTGGGCCCCTTTGGCGGCATCAGTGCGGCCATCGCCATCAGCGCGGTGTTCAAGCACCCTGATTGCTTGGGTGAGCCCGTTTCTTTAACCATTAATTTTGCCGGAGCCATGACCCAGGGTGACTTCACAGTCATCGCCAAGCCGGTGCGCACCAATCGGTCAACCCAACATTGGATGCTCACGGTCCATCAACTGGATTCAACCGGCCAGGAACTTGTGGCACTCACAGGCACTGCGATGACCGCCGTTCGCCGAGAAACGTGGAGTGTCAATGACATGCCAATGCCGGTTGTAGAACTGCCGCACACTGTTGAACGACTGCTGCCACCCTCTAAGTCGGTCGAATGGATCAGACGCTATGACATGCGGCCTGTGACTGGCCCTTTGCCCTCCGTGTGGGACGGCGGTGCACCCAGTGAAGACCCGCTGCATGCCAGTCTGACGCAACTTTGGATTCGTGACGAACCTCCGCGAGCTCTCAACTTTGCGTCGTTGACGGCCATGGCGGATGTCTTTTTCCCTCGTGTCTGGTTGCGTCGCTCCGTGCAGGTGCCCGTGGGGACGGTTTCCCTGACGGTTTATTTCCACGCCTGCTCCACCCAATTGGCTGAGGCTGGCACGGGGTATGTATTGGGCCAGGCACGTGGCCAAGCCTTTAGAAATGGTTTCTTTGACCAGGCAGGCCAAATCTGGAGCAAGTCAGGCACTTTGCTGGCGACGACCCACCAACTGGTGTACTACAAGGAGTGAGGCTATGGTTATTCAAGCTTTAGCGGCCTTGGGTCCAAGGGCAATCGATTTCGTACTTGAAGCGTTTGTAACAACAACAGAGGAAAAAACATGAATACGATACTTGTCGACAACACCGCTGGCGTGATGACCATCACCCTGAACCGCGTGGAAAAAAAGAACTCGCTGACCAGCGCCATGTATGCAGTCATGGCCGATGCGCTTGATCAGGCGAATGCTGACGCAGCCGTACGTGCGGTGGTGTTTCAAGGCCACGAAACCATTTTCAGCGCAGGCAATGACATTGGCGACTTCTTGAATGCGCCTGCAGCTACGAATGAGTCGCCCGTGTTCCGGTTTTTACGGGGTATCAGCACATTTCCCAAGCCGGTAATTGCTGCCGTTTGCGGGCCTGCTGTGGGTATTGGAACCACCATGCTGTTTCATTGCGACCTGGTTTATGCCGGGGACAACGCCGCGTTTTCAATGCCTTTTGTCAATCTGGGTTTATGCCCCGAGGCGGCGTCAAGCTACCTGGCCCCGCAGTTGATGGGTTATGGTCGAGCGGCCGAGGCCCTGTTGTTGGGCGAGCCCTTTTTAGCTGAAGCTGCGTTGGAGATGGGCTTGATCAGCCGCATTGTGCCGCCTGCAGAAGTCGCAGCCTTGGCGCAGCGCCAAGCACAAAAGCTGGCATCCAAGCCATTGAGTTCATTGATCGAGACCAAACGATTAATGAAAAAAGGGCAAGCCACATTAGTGGCTGAGCGCATGTTGGAGGAGGGGGTGAGTTTTGGTCGTATGCTTCGTGAACCCGCTGCACGCGAGGCCTTCACCGCTTTTATGGAAAAGCGTCGACCTGATTTTTCTAATACTTAGACCCAATTTTTTAAGTTCATCAATGCCCCAACACCTTGCCCCTGCCCCTGTCATCGCGTTTGAAGAAGAGTTCGTCACCGGGCTGACTCAAATTTTTGAGGAAATGATTGTTTTTAACAAGCTGCTGGGCTTGAAGGTCACCTCGGTCAAGCCATCTTTGGTGTGTGCCCGCATTGAGATGCGACCTGAGTTGGTGGGGCATTACGGCTACAACCGCCTGCACGGTGGCGTGATCAGTGCCGGGTTAGACAATATGGGGGCTTTGGCCGTGATGGCGGCTATCGGTGCGCGTCATATGAACGAGGCACCGGCCTTGCGACTAAACCGGTTCAGCAAACTCGGCACAATTGACTTGCGAATTGATTACCTGCGACCAGGCATTGGTGAGTATTTTGAGTTACGCGCTGAAGTCATGCGTCTGGGCTCGCGGGTAGCCTCAACCCGCATGGAGTTTTTAGGGGCCGATGGCACTTTGCTCTCAACGGGTTCGGGTGCTTACATCGTGTCGTAAGCACCTCCCCTATTTGAACAAGTAAAGCCTGGTTTTACTTTTTATTTTTGGCTGGCGATCTATCCACCCACGCGCCTTTGACATCATCCCAAGCGTGTGTTCTGACGAACTGGCGGGTCTCTTCACGCACTTGTTCACGCGTCAATCCGCTCATGTCTCTAGGTTGGTTTTTAAGGGGTATCCAGGTTTCTGTCGCTGAGTCGTAGCGGTTGTTGCGCAAAAACTCATCGCGCTCAGCCTTGATTTCCGCACGTGTTTTCATACCAGCAGGAGCCTCGAAACCTTTTTTCACCATCCAGGTCTCAGTGGCCGAATCATAGGTGTGGGATTTTAAAAAATCGTCACGCTCCATCTTGATCTGCGCACGGGTGAGGGGCGCTGCCGTCGCCTCAGTGGCGCTTTGTGCGCTGCTTAATGTGACTGAGGACGCTAAAAGAAGACCCAAGGCAATGGGCAAAATTCCGATTGATTTCATCGCGTAGTGTTTATTCATATGACAGACTCCGTTTGGTTTAAAGATACATAAGGTTACGAGAATCACAGAACGTTGATTTTGAGAAATCGCATCAAGCGCCGTGTTCAATGCAAACTTTTCATCCTTGCATATTCCTGATGCTTCATTGAAAGATAGTCGTCTCGGTCTAGCTCATGGAGCTGCCTGCGATAGAGTTCAGTCGATGAAAACCACTGGTCCAATCGTTTTTGTACTTGATCTTTTTCGGGGCTTTCCAAAGAATCAAGGTAGGCATCTATGGCCAAGTAGTAGCGCATGGTGTTTCGCTCCACAACGCCGCGCATGCCACTGATGTAGTCGGGCGTCGTGCCTGGTGGTTTATGGGTTTGTGTGAATCCTACTTTCCCCCGGCCAATCGTCGCCAGATAAGTTTGCATGGCAATCAAACCAAAGTAGTTGTAAGCGTAGGAATAATTAAGATGTAGAAAAGTTCCACCACTTTTATTGGAAACAGCTTCAAGCTGAATTCGGTAGTCACTGGTGCCCAAAGGTCCAGATTTAGCGGCAAGCAGAATGTCAAAAAATTCGGGGGTCGATTGGGTGGGAGAAAAAGAGAATTCAATTGGAGATAAATGATCGAGTTCTTCGTAAGTTTTCTTCCCAATACTGACCAATAGCTTTTTGTTTCCGTTACTCAAGGATGCTTTGCAATGCTTGGTGTTCAGATGAAGAATCAGCACATCACACCAGTTGTCAGCGTCCACCATAGCCCTTCTCACCATGTCAAATGGTGCGTCAATCAAGGCGTAGATGTCACCTTTAAGCTGATTTGATAACTCCTCCGAGTTGAGGTAGATGGGGCGGTCGAATTGATTTTTTTTTAAGCGGGGTGCCAGTTCTTCAAGTTTGGCGCGCAGGGTGCTGGCTGTTGCCAGTTCTGACTGCGCACCAACAATTTGGCTCGTAAAGGTTAACGTCACCGCGAGCAAAAGAATGGGTAGAAACCCACCAAAAAGACTGATTGAAAATCCCTTTTTCATTCTTGGTTGCCCTGGTTGATAAATGAAGGGCTGGTCGCTCATTCATTGAGTCCTCAAGCGTGCGCTGTCTGAAGTTTATTCTTGGAATTGACTCGATTTCTTCATTCACCTTTGCGCGCCTTGTTAGATATCAAGCAGACACAAAAAAACCACCCGAAGGTGGTTTTTTTTGACTTGATATTTGCCTTATTTTTTTGCGGCAACAGCATCGCTGATGTAAGGCCCCACGGCTTTCCATTTTCCATCCTGAATCTGTGACAGGCGAGAGGCATCGCTGCCCAAGCGCTTGGTTGGCGAGAAGGTCGCCGGTGCGCTGCCGAAGATGTCTGGTGGAAGGGTCAGCGTGTCCATGACCTTGATAAAACTGTCGGTGTTGAGGTTTTTGCCCGCTTTAGTGGCCGCGTTGGCAAAGGTGTTGACGATGGTGTAGCCGTAAACTGAGAACACGGTGGCATCCTCGTTGAACTTGGTTTTGTACTTGTTCGCCCAGAAACGGATGGGTTGTGAAGCCTCATCGGTGTAGGGGTTTTGCACTGTCATGGTGGCATACAAGCCATCCATGGCCTTGCCGCCCAGTTTGTGGATCAGGTCGGTGTAAGCCGCACTGGAGCCGAGAAATGTCGGGTTAAAGCCGGTTTTACGTGACTCGCCGATGGTACCAATGGTTTCGCGAATGATCGTTCCCAAAACAACCATGTCACAACCAGAAGACTTCATTTTGGCGACCTGAGATGAGAAATCGGTGGCCATTCGCTTGAAGGATGTTTTCTCGGTGAATTCCATGTTGATGGATTTCAAGCCAGCTTCGGCACCCCGCATCACTTCAAGCCCGAAGTCATCGTCCTGGTAAATAGTACAAACTTTTTTGGCTCCTTTGTCTTTGACCATTTGAGGCACTGCGCGCCGAATCTGGTCGTAGTAGGTGGCTGCAAAAGAGTATTTGAGCTTGTGAAATGGATCGTACATTTCACGCGCTGCCGTAATGGGGAAGAAGTTAATCACATTCTTCTCAAACTGAATCGGCATGGCCGCCATATTTTGTGCCGTACCAATGTGGCCCAACATGATAAAAATTTTGTCTTGATTGACCAGTTTTTGCGCTGCCAAAACTGCTTTTTTAGGGTCATAGCCCGAGTCTTCCACCAGCAATTTCAACTTGCGTCCATTCACGCCGCCTTGCTCATTGATTTCATCTACCGCCAGCATCATGCCCAAGCGGGCCTGTTTGCCAAAACCCGCCAGTGGGCCCGATAAATCCTGAATTGAACCCAGCGTGATTTCGGACGCGCTCACACCCTGCTGCGCCATGGAAAGTGTACTTATCAAGGCCAGTGCCGAAAAGATAACTGTCGCTTTGAATTTCATGCCTTTACTCCAAAATATTAGTTAAAGATTGCAGATGCAAGCCAGCTCATTGTTGGCTGCATGGCCAAAATGTCAAGCTCTCGAAAACCCGCATAAAACATTGAGCAAAGGATGCGTTGTGCTCACCTGCCGATCAATTGGCGTACAAGGCTTCAATTTGTGGCGCATACTTTTTCTCAACCAGTTTTCGTTTGAGTTTCATGGTCGGTGTTAGCTCCTCGTCTTCCGCAGTGAGCTGGTTTTCAAGCAGGAAAAACTTCTTGATTTGCTCAACCCGCGCGAACTTCTTGTTGACGCGGTCAATTTCTCCCTGGATCAGGGCCTGCACTTCGTGGGCGCGTGTCAGGGAGGTGTAGTTGCTGAAGGGCACATCCTGGTCTTGTGCAAACTTTTCTACGTTCTCCTGATCGATCATGATGATGACCGTCAGGTAGGGGCGCTTATCGCCTACCACCACGGCATCCGTGATGTAGGGAGAGAATTTCAGGTCATTCTCCAGTTCACTGGGCGTCACGTTTTTGCCGCCGGCTGTGATGATGATGTCCTTCATGCGGTCGGTGATGCGAAAGTAGCCCTCAGCGTCCATCACGCCCACATCGCCGGTGTGAAGCCAACCGTCTTGGTCAATCGTCTCGGCGGTTTTCTCGGGCAGGTTCAGGTAACCCGCAAAGACGTTTTTTCCCCGCACCAAGATCTCACTGGTGACGGGGTCAAGTCGGACCTCGTTGAAACTGGCAGCAGGCCCGATTGAGCCAGGTCGCATGCGGTTGGCGGGAACGCCGGTTGATGCGCCGCACGTCTCCGTCATGCCCCACACCTCCAGCATGGGCACGCCCAAGGCCAAGTACCAGCGCACCAGGTCGGGCGAAATGGGTGCGGCCCCGGTGACCAGAAAACGCGCCCTGTGGATACCAATGAGCTTGCGCACATTGTTCAGCGCCAGCCACTGCGCCAATAGGAACTTGAACTTGAGCCATGCGCTGACGGGTTGCCCGGCCAGTACCTGGTCTGCAATTGCGGTGCCCACGCCTATGCTCCAGGCATAAGCCGCTTGCTGAAGGGTGCCGGCCTCCTTCAGTGAAATCATGACTCCTGAATAAAACTTTTCCCAAACACGGGGCACCCCAGTAAAAACTGTAGGCGCGATTTCTCGTACGTTTTCTGGAATCGTCTCAGGGTTTTCTACAAAGTTGATTCGGGTGCCGGTGTACAAAGGGAAATACTCGCCCCCCACACGTTCGGCAATGTGGCACAAGGGCAAGAAGCACATACGTTCGTCGCGCTCGTCTTGCGCCACCAGCGTGTTGTAGCCGCGCACGGTGTAAACCAGGCCGGCGTGCAAATGCATGGCGCCCTTGGGCTTGCCGGTCGTGCCTGAGGTGTAAACCAAAATAGCCAGGTCTTCGGGTTGACAGGCGTCTATGCGTTGTTGCAAATCGTTCGGGTGTTGTGCCAGGTAGACGCGCCCCAAGTCGCGCAGCGCATCCAGGCTGATGATGTCAGCATCCTTTACATCGCGCAGACCCTCCATGTCCAGCACCACAATTTTGCGCAGACCTGGCAAGTGGTCGCGCACATCAAGTGCCTTGTCCAGTTGCTCATCATCCTCGACAAACAAAACAGTCGTTTTGGAGTCCTCGCAAAGGAATTGAACTTGCGAGGCTGCATCCGTGGGGTAGATGCCGTTGGAGACGCCACCACAAGACAAAACGGCCAAGTCAGCCCACACCCATTCCACTACGGTGTTAGCCAAAATAGAGGCGCACTCGCCGGGCATAAAACCCAGGCTCATCAAGCCCCCGGCAATTTCGGCCACGGCCTGCCCGGTTTGGTTCCAGGTCTGACTGCGCCACAGGCCCAAGTGCTTTTGGCGCGTCCAGACTTTGGGGCCGCGTTGTTTCACCGCATTCCAGAACATCGCTGGAATGGTTTCGCCCGGCATCACGATGTCGTGGTTGGGTTGGATGCTGCTTAAATCCCAGAGTTGAGTCATTGGTGCTTATCTCCAGGTTTTCTTCTTTTTCCAGCGGCGCTCACCGCGCACACCCTCTTCTTTGAGCCCAAGGTAAAACTCCTTGATGTCGTCTTTCTCACGCAGATGGGCGCAGGTGTCTTCCATCACGATGCGGCCGTTTTCAAGGACGTAGCCATAGTCGGATGCGTTCAGCGCCATATTGGCGTTTTGTTCGACCAGCAAAATGGTGGTGCCGCGCTCACGGTTGATGCGTACCACAATTTCGAAAATCTCCTTGGTCAACTTGGGCGAGAGGCCCAGGCTGGGTTCGTCCAGCAAGATCAGGTCGGGGTTGGCCATCAGGGCGCGTGAGATCGACAGCATTTGCTGCTGTCCGCCGGACAGCAGACCCGCGTCTTGTTTGGCACGTTCACGCAGGATAGGAAAGTAGGTGTAAACGTTCTCCATGTCTCTGGCCACGCCATCGCGGTCTTTGCGGGTGTAGGCGCCCATGAGCAAGTTGTCATGCACGCTGAGCAGCGGAAACACTTCTCGCCCTTCAGGCACATGGCTCAAACCCTGCTGAACAATCAATGCCGGGTCTTGGGCGGTGATGTTTTGCCCCTTGAATTCAATGGAGCCTTTGCGCGGATCAATGATGCCGGAGATGGTTTTCAAAATGGTGGTTTTGCCAGCACCGTTGGAGCCGAGTACGGTTGCAATTTCGCTGCGCCGAACCTGCAAACTCACCCCCCGAATGGCCTTGATCGGGCCATAGGCGCTTTCAACGTTGAGCAGCTTCAGAACCGGCGTATCGCTTGTGTTGCTGAGGGTGTCGCTCATGCTGCCTTCCTCCTTAAAGACGAAACATCGTCAATAGAGCCTAGGTAGGCTTCAATCACGCCGGGGTCGTTTTGCACCTCGCGTGGGGTGCCCATGGCCAGCATCTCGCCCTGATTCATGGCCAGCACGCGGTCGGAGACTTTGGAGACCAGGGTCATGTCGTGTTCCACCATCAAAACCGTGATGCCGAGTTCGTTTTTAATATCCTGAATCCAAAACGCCATGTCCTCGGTTTCTTCCACATTCAGCCCTGAGGACGGCTCGTCCAGCAGCAAGAGTTTGGGCTCGGTGCACAAGGCCCTGGCCATTTCCACCACTTTGCGCACGCCGTAGGGCAGGCCCGCCACCATGGCATCGCGGTAATGCTGCAAATCCAGGAATTCAATCACTTCTTCCGCCTTTTCGCGGGCCAGATACTCGGCTTCCCGGGCGGTTTGGGTAAAAAACAGGTCTTGCCACAGTGAGGTCTTGCGGTGGGTGTGGCGACCGATCAGCAGGTTGTGCAGCACGGTGGCGTGCTCAAACAGTTCAATATTTTGAAACGTGCGTGCAATCCCCAGGCCCGCCACGTTTTGCGGCGGTTGCTCGGTCAGTTTCAGCAGGCCTTGTGGCCCCGTGAATTCAATCTCGCCCGAGGTGGGCGTGTAGATGCGGCTGATCAGGTTGAACACGGTGGTCTTGCCCGCACCATTGGGGCCAATCAGGGTGAAGACTTCCCCCTGCTTAACATCAAAGCTGACATTGTTGACCGCCAGCACGCCGCCGAAGCGGACGCTGAGGTTTTTGGCTGAGAGCAGCATCATTTGAGACGGTCCGATTTTTGAAAGGATTTTTGACGTTTGAACATGCCCTTGCGGTAGAAGGGGAACATCTGCAAATAGGTACGAATTTTCAGCCAGCGGCCATACAAACCCAGAGGCTCAAACAGCACAAAGGTGACCAGCACCACGCCGTAAACTAGGCCTTGTAGTCCCGGCGCTTGACCGATGGTGGCCGGCAGGTAATCTTTGAAAATGGCAATGGCCTGTGGCATGGTGATCAAAAACAGGGCGCCCAGAAACACCCCATGCACCGAGCCCAGGCCACCAATCACAATCAGCAGCAGCAGGTCAATCGACTGCAGAATATTGAACTGATCCGGCGAAATAAATTGCAGTTGGTGTGCGTACAAGGCGCCCGCAATCCCCGCCAAAGCGGCTGACAAGGCAAACGACAAGGTCTTGTAGTAGGCCAGGCGAATGCCCATGCTTTGCGCAGAAATCTCTGAATCCCTGATGGCCACAAATGCGCGTCCGGTGGGGCTTCTTAGCAAATTGAGAATGCCCAGCGTGGCGAGCACGGTGATTACCAGGCACAAGAAATAGAAGGCTTCGCCCGTGTTGAGGCTCCAGCCAAAAAGATTGGGTTTTTTGATGTGAATTCCAGCGTTTCCGCCGGTGACCGACTCCCAGCGGGCCAGCACTTCTTCCACAATAAAGCCAAACGACAGCGTGGCAATACCCAGGTAAATGCCCTTGACCCGCAGTGCCGGAAGCCCCACCACCAAGCCCACTGCTGCCGACAGACCAGCGGCACAAGCCAGCGCCACCGGAAACGGGATGCCGGCATTCGTCAATACCGCCTGGGTGTAGGCGCCCACCCCCAAAAATGCCGCATGGCCCAAAGAAAACAAACCCGTATAGCCGGCCAACAGCATCAGTCCTAGCCCGGCAATGGCGTAAATCATCACAAAGGTCAGTTGGGCCAGCCAGTATTCGGCTATCAGCCAAGGTGCCAGGACCAACAAGAGCATGAGGGCGCTGTACCAAAAGACGTGACCTGTGTGCTTAGCAAGGTTGATGTCTTGCGCGTAATCGGTCTTAAAAATGAATCTCATACTTTTTTGCTCAGTTTTTCGCCGAACAAACCGTTGGGCTTCACCACCAGCATGACCAGCACCACAATGTAGGCGGCTGTGTCCTTGAAGCCGTCAGGCAAATAAAAACCGGACAGTGACTCCACAATGCCAATCACCAGACCACCGACAATGGCGCCGGGCAAACTGCCAAAGCCACCTACCACGGCAGCGGGCATGGCTTTGAGACCGATGAAGCCCATGTTGGCATGCACAAAAGTAATGGGGGCCAATAAAAGGCCCGCAATGGCTGCCACTGCCGCTGCCAGGCCCCAGGCAATGCTGTTGAGCCTTTTGACCGGTATGCCCATGTAATAAGCCGCCAGCTGGTTTTGTGATGCAGCCTGCATGGCGATGCCCAGCTTGCTGTAGCGAAAAAGTGCGAAGAGCAGCGCACACAAAACTCCGGTGGCCCCGATCACCACCATCTGCTCCACATTGAGAACCAAGCCGCCCACATGCCAGATCTGGTCTTTGTAGGGTACGGGCAGGGTGTGGGTTTCAGTGCCTATGTTGGGGATCATGGTGATCAGCCCTCGCGCCACATAGCCAATGCCAATCGTCAGCATGACAATTGAAAAAGCGGGTTGCCCCAGAATTTGGCGAATCAGTAGCCGGTCCAGTACCACGCCAAAAAGCGCCATGGCCCCAATGGCACACAGAATTGACAGCCAGTAGGGGAATCCCAAAAGGGTCATGCCCGCCAGGCCGCCAAACGCCCCCAGCATCATCAACTCGCCTTGGGCAAAGCTGACGGTTTCGGTGGCTTTGTATATGAGCACGAAGCCCAGAGCGATCAGGCCGTAGATACACCCTTGGGCGATTCCACTGATCACGAGTTGAAGAAACTGCACTTTGTCTCCTGTTCCATTTGCTCCGGTTATAGATGGAAATTCAGGATAGGCGTTCAGGGTTTTCACCAACGCCATGTCAGTCCGGGGACACCCAAGCAAGAAGTGGGCTGTTGTGCTCTTTACTTTATTTTTAGGCTAATTGGTCTCTGGGACCCTAGAGGAAAGCTTAAGCAGCTACTATTTAAATAGCAAATTCAAGTTATTTTCCGGGGTACTTCGCGGGGTTTGCCATGCTCGTCAATGGCCACGTAAGTGAGAGAGGCTTCGGTCACCTTGGCGTACTCGCCTTGGGTGCCAAAGCGCTCGGCATAAACCTCTATCTTGACCGTCATCGAGGTGCGACCAATGCGGGTCATCTTGGCGAAAAATGACAAAATATCACCCACCCGCACCGGGTGTTTGAAGACAAACTCGTTCACGGCCACCGTGGCCATGCGTCCACCTGCGTAGCGGGCGGGCACCACAGCGCCGGCCAAATCAACATTGGCCATGACCCAGCCGCCAAAAATATCTCCATTGGCGTTGCAGTCGCCCGGCATGGGAATGACCTTGAGCACCAGTTCCTGGTCGGTGGGCAGTTGAACGTTGTCGCCCCGGGGTTTGGCGGGTGCATGGGGGTGGTCAGACATGGGCACAATCAAGGTTGTTTAATTGATGAGATTGTCCCCCATGCGTCGTTCCGGCGAAACTACCGCCCCCCAGCCAGCCTTGTCTACGTCTGCTACAGCAGTCCCCCGCTCAGACTGGGCTACCCTGCGCCGCCTTTTTCCCTATCTGTGGGAATACAAGTGGCGCGTGCTGGCCGCGCTGGCCTTTATGGTGGGCGCCAAAATGGCCAACGTTAGCGTGCCCTTGCTGCTGAAAGAGCTGATCGACACCATGAACCCCAAGGGCGGCCTCAGCGCCAATGCCTTGTTGGTAGTGCCGGTGGCCTTGCTGTTTGCCTACGGCTTGTTGCGTCTTTCCACCACCTTGTTTGCCGAACTGCGTGAGCTTATTTTTGCCAAAGCCACCGAAGGCGCCTCGCGCACCATTTCCCTTCAGGTGTTTCGCCATTTGCATGGCCTGAGCCTGCGCTTTCACCTGGAGCGCCAAACCGGCGGTTTGACCCGTGACATCGAGCGCGGCACGCGGGCGGTCAACTCGCTCATCTCGTATTCGCTGTACAGCATCATCCCCACTTTGATCGAGGTGGCGATGGTGCTGACGCTGCTGGCGGTCAAGTTTGACGTCTGGTTTGCCTGGATCACCCTGATTGCCCTGGTGTTCTACATAGGCTTTACGGTGCTGGTGACCGAGTGGCGCACCCAGTTTCGCAAGAAGATGAATGAACTCGATTCCACCGCCAACAGCCGTGCGATCGACTCGTTGCTGAACTTCGAGACCGTCAAGTATTTCAACAACGAAGAATTCGAAGCCCAGCGTTACGACCACAACCTGGAGCGCTACCGCCGCGCGTCCGTCAAGAGCCAGAC